>CALXGZ010000041.1 GCA_944387975.1 uncultured Faecalibacterium sp. | reverse complement strand
TCTCGGTGGGGTGGTTGTGGGTCTCGTTCTTGAACAGGAACAGCCAGTCCTGGTCCTCGCCGTCCACGTCGCACTTGATCTTGACGGTGCAGGCGTTGATCTCGTCGCTCTCGTCAAGGCCGGTCAGCACGCCGCGCTGCTTGAGGGCTTTGGCGCCGATGGTGGCCAGGTCCATCAGGCAGCGGGGCTTTTCGCTGCGGCCGGTCTCCTCGCGCAGGGCCATGTAGCGGTCGAAGGCCTGCTGCACCACGGCGTCGTCGATCTGCACCTCGTCCAGGATGGTGCCGAAGGTGGTGTGGCGGCAGTGGTCCGACCAGTAGGTGTCGATCATCTTGATCTCGGTGATGGTGGGCTCGCGCTGCTCGGCGCGGAAGTAGTCCTGGCAGAACTTGATGTCGCCGTAGTCCATCGCCAGGCCCTTTTCGTCGATGAAGGTCTTGAGCCCCGCCTCGTCCAGCGCGTTGAAGCCCGTCAGCGTCGCCACCGCCTCGGGCACGGCGTAGGTCATCTGTAAGGTGTCGCGGGTGTCGAGCGAGGCCTCCCGCGCCTCGACGGGGTTGATGACGTACTTTTTGATCTCGTCCAGCTCCGCGGCGCTGACATCGCCCTCCAGCAGGTACACCCGGGCCGAGCGCACCAGCGGCCGCTCGCCCTGGCTGATCAGCTGGATGCACTCGGCGGCCGAGTCGGCCCGCTGGTCGAACTGGCCGGGCAGGTACTCCACCGCGAAGGCCGCGCCGCTGTGGGCCGGCAGCTCGCCGTAGGTGTCGTCCACCGGCGGCTCGCTGAAGACGGTTCCGGCGCACTGGCGGAACAGCTCTTCCGTGATGCCCTCGACGTCGTAGCGGTTGAGCAGGCGCAGGCCGCTCAGGCTGCGGATGCCCAGCAGGCTGTTCAGCTCGTTTTGCAGCTGGCGGGCCTCGCCGTCGAAGCCCGGCTTCTTTTCCACATAGATTCTGTATACCATAGGCTCATCTCCTACGCTTCTTATCGTTCCCTTATGCTTGCGCCTCGATGGCTTTCAGGGCGCGCTTGCCGATGTCGCTGCGGCGGTGCAGCTTGTCGAAGTGGATCTTGTCCGCCGCGGCATACGCCTTTGCCAAGGCGGCAGGCAGGTCTTCGGCCGTGGCGGTAACGCCCAGCACGCGGCCGCCGGCGGTCAGCAGCTTGCCCCCCTGCAGGGCGGTGCCGGCGTGGTAGACGGTGACGTCCTTTTCGCCGGGCAGCTGGCCGTTTTCAAGGCCCGTGATCTCCTTGCCCTTTTCATAGCTGACGGGGTAGCCGCCCGACGCCAGAATGACGCAGGCCGCCGCGCCGTCGCGGAACTTGACCTCGGTCTCGGCCAGCCTGCCCTCGGTGCAGGCGGTCATGACCGTGAGCAGGTCGCTTTCCAGCAAAGGCAGCACCACCTGGGCCTCGGGGTCGCCGAAGCGGCAGTTGTACTCGATCACCTTCGGCCCGTCCGGGGTGACCATCAGGCCGAAGTACAGGCAGCCCTTGAAGGGGCAGCCCTCGGCGGCCATGGCGCGGATGGTGGGCAGGAAGATTTCCTCCATGCAGCGCTGCGCCACGGCGGGGGTGTAATAGGGGTTCGGGGCGACGGTGCCCATGCCGCCGGTGTTCAGGCCGGTGTCGTTGTCGTTCGCCCGCTTGTGGTCCATCGAGGAGACCATGGGCTTGACCACCTTGCCGTCGGTAAAGCTGAGCACGCTGACCTCCGGCCCGGTGAGGAACTCTTCGACCACGACGCGGTTGCCCGACGCGCCGAACTTTTTGTCCAGCATGATCTCCTTCAGGCCCTCTTCGGCCTGGGCCTCGTCCTCGCAGATCAGCACGCCCTTGCCCAGCGCCAGGCCGTCCGCCTTGACCACCACCGGCCACTTGCCCTGCGCGCGGATGTACGCGAGGGCTTTGGCCGCGTCGTCGAAGGTCTCGTAGGCGGCGGTGGGGATGCCGTATTTCTTCATCAGGTCCTTCGAAAAGACCTTGGACGCCTCGATGCGGGCGGCCGCCTTGTCGGGGCCGAAGGCCGGGATGCCCGCCGCGGCCAGCGCGTCCACCATGCCCAGGGCCAGGGGGTCGTCCTGGGCGACGACGACGTAGTCGAAGGCCTCTTCCTTCGCGAAGGCCACCATCGCCTCCACGTCGGTGGCCTTGATGTCCTTGCACACAGCGTCGTAGCTGATGCCGCCGTTGCCGGGCGCGCACCAGATCTCGGTGCAGGCCGGGCTCTTTTTCAGGGCGCGGATGATGGCATGCTCGCGGCCGCCGCCGCCCACTACCAGAATCTTCATAACAGTCCTCCCCTATGCCGCATCAGTGGTGGAACAGCCGCAGCCCGCAGAAGGCCATGGCGATGCCGTACTTGTTGCAGGTGTCGATGACCTGCTGGTCCCGGATGGAGCCGCCGGGCTGCACGATGGCGGTCACGCCGCTGCGGCGGGCCCGCTCGATGTTGTCCCCGAAGGGGAAGAAGGCGTCGGACCCCAGGCACACGCCGGTCACCTGGCTGAGGTAGGCCTTCTTCTCCCCGGCGGTCAGGGGCTCGGGCTGGCGGGTGAAGGTCTCGGCCCAGACGTCGTCGCCGATGACGTCCTCGGGCGTGTCGCCGATGTAGACGTCGATGGCGTTGTCGCGGTTGGGCTTCGACACATCGTCGCGGAAGGGCAGGTCCAGCACCTTGTCCATGTGGCGCAGCTGCCAGTTGTCGGCCTTCTGGCCGGCCAGGCGGGTGCAGTGGATGCGGCTCTGCTGGCCGGCGCCCACGCCGATGGTCTGCCCGCCCGAGACGTAGCACACGCTGTTGGACTGGGTGTATTTCAGGGTGATCAGGCTGATGACGAGGTCGCGCTTCTGCTCCTCGGTCACCGTCTTGTTCTCGGTGACAAAGTTCGTCAGCATGGTGCCGGCGTTGATCTCGAGGTCGTTGCGGCCCTGCTCGAAGGTGATGCCGTAGACCTGCTTATGCTCGATGGGGGCGGGCTTGTAGGCCGGGTCGATGGCTACGACGTTGTAGTTGCCCTTCTTCTTGCTGGCGAGGATGGCCAGGGCCTCGGGCTCGTAGCCGGGGGCGATGATGCCGTCCGACACCTCGTGCTGGATCAGCTTGGCGGTGGGCACGTCGCACACGTCGCTCAGGGCGATCCAGTCGCCGAAGGAGGACATGCGGTCCGCCCCGCGGGCCCGGGCGTAGGCGCAGGCCAGGGGCGACAGCTGCATATCGGGGGCGATGTGGTACATGCGCCGCTCCACCTCCGTCAGGGGCAGGCCGATGGCCGCGCCCGCCGGCGACACGTGCTTGAAGGAGGCCGCCGCCGGCATATCCAGGGCCTTTTTCAGCTCGAACACCAGCTGGATGGAGTTGAGCGCGTCGAGGAAGTTGATGTACCCCGGCTTCCCGTTCAGGACGGTGACGGGCAGCTCGCCGCCGTCCTCCATGTAAATGCGGCTGGGCTTCTGGTTGGGGTTGCAGCCGTACTTCAGGGCAAGTTCGTTCATGGCAGGTCCTCCTTTATTCCATTTCTTCGGGCAGCAGGGCGGGCTCCTCGGGGTCGTCGAGGGAGCTGTCCACCGCGTCGTACTTATTGTAGATGATATCGCCGTACTCGCCGCTGTCGAGGTCGATCACGCGGGCGAAGAGGCTGACCTTGTTGTCCGCGTTCAGGCTGGCCCACAGCCCCTGCGCGAAGTCGCCCACCGTGCGCGGGCAGGCAAAGCGCAGCGGCTCGCCCTCAAAGCTGGGGATGGGCGTGCCGTTGCACTTGTAGGTGCTGATGAAGTGGCCCTCGCCCGCCACCGGCTGCGGATAATCGAAGAAGTAGCGCTGCACGCTGTCGCCGTTGCCGTCGGCGGACTTGAGGATGCTCATCTGGTAGCTGCCATCGGCGTAGACCGCCGCCGAGATGCGGGGGGTCCAGTTGGGGCCGTCCGGCTCAAAGGTGCGGGTGCGCAGCGCACCGGCAAAGCTCAGGCCGCGGCACAGCCCGTCGTAGATGGTGTCGGTCTGGTCGCCGTTGGTGACGATGTGGGTCGAGCCCAGCGTCAGCACGGGGTTATAGATGATCAGGCTGGGGTCCTCGAGCTTGGCCGGGTCGGCGGCCATGGTGCAGATGCCGCCGCGCTCGGGCAGCGGGTCGAACACGCGGTTGCGGCTGTTGGCGCTGCGCCCCATGATAAAGTAACCGATGCAGATCTGCCGCCCGTCGGGGGCCATGGCACTGGCGATGCCCCGGCCGGGGTACTCGTTGCCGGCAAGGTACGCGTTCAGGTCGATCTTTTCCATATGCACATTCCTCCTCGTTTTCTCAGACGATCTCGCCGCTGCACACCATCGCCACGGCTTTGGGCAGCAGCTTCCACTCGGCCTCGACCATCACCCGCTTCTGCAGCAGCTCGGGGGTGTCGCCGGGCAGGATATCCACGGCCTTTTGCAGCAGGATGGGCCCGCCGTCGCACTCCTCGTTGACGAAGTGGACGGTGGCCCCGGTCACCTTGCAGCCGCGGGCCAGCGCGGCCTGGTGGGGCCGCAGGCCGTACATCCCCGGCCCGCAGAAGGCGGGGATCAGCGCCGGGTGCACGTTCAAAATGCGGCGGGGGTAGGCCGCCACCACGCTGGGCCCCAGCACCGACAAAAAGCCCGCCAGCACCACAAGGCCGATATCGTGGCTTTGCAGCACGTCCAGCAAAGCGGCGTCGAAGGCCTCCGAGGTCTCGTAGCTCTTGCGGCTGACCACGCAGTGCTCGACGCCGGCTTTGGCCGCGCGCTCGAGCGCGTAGACCCCCGGCTTCGAGGCCACCACCAGGCTGATCTTGCCGGCCGGGTTTTCGCCCCGGGCCTCGCTGTCCAGCAAGGCCTGCAAGTTGGTCCCGCCGCCCGAGACCAGCACCGCGATCTTTACCACAGTTCGACCCCCTCGCCTTCCGCGATGACGCCCAGGCGGTACGCGCCCGGCTCGCCGTTTGCGTGCAGGATGTCCAGGGCCTTGTCCGCCTCGTCCGCGGGGACGGTCAGGATCATGCCCACGCCCATGTTGAAGGTGTTGAACATATCGCGCTCGGGGATACCGCCGGCCTTTTGCAGCAGGCCGAAGAGCGCCGGCGTGCGCACGTCGCTCTTTTTGATCTTCGCGCAGCAGCCCTTTTTCAGGCTGCGGGGGATGTTCTCGTAGAAGCCGCCGCCGGTGATGTGGGAGATGCCCCGGACCTTGACCTGCTCGAGGACGGCCAGCACGGGCTTGACGTAGATCTTGGTGGGGGCCAGCAGGGCCTCGCCCAGGGTGCGGCCCTCCAATTCAGCCGGCTTTTCGGAGAGGACTTCGGGGTGGTTCTCCAGGTCGAAGACCTTGCGCACCAGCGAGAAGCCGTTGGAGTGCACGCCCGACGAGGGCAGCGCCAGGATGACGTCGCCCGGCTGCATCGTGTTGTTGTCGAGGATCTTGCTCTTATCCACCACGCCCACGGTAAAGCCGGCCAGGTCGTACTCGTCCTCGGGGTAAAAGCCGGGCATCTCGGCGGTCTCGCCGCCCACCAGGGCCGCGCC
>CALXGZ010000040.1 GCA_944387975.1 uncultured Faecalibacterium sp. | reverse complement strand
CGCAGGTCAGCTTCCAGATCAGCCAGGTCTCCACCGTGCCGAACAAAAGCTGCCCGGCCTCGGCCTTTTCCCGCGCGCCGGGGACGTTGTCCAAGATCCATTTCAGCTTCGTGGCCGAAAAGTACGCATCGATGACAAGCCCCGTCTTCTGCCGAAACTTTTCGGTCAGCCCGCGCGCCTTCAGCTCGTCGCAGAAGGCGCTGGTGCGCCGGCACTGCCACACGATGGCGTGGCAGACCGGCTCGCCGGTGTCCCGGTCCCAGACGATGGTGGTCTCGCGCTGGTTCGTGATGCCGATGGCGGCGATATCGGCCGCCGTCGCGCCGATCTTGTTCATCGCCGACAGCGCCACGCCCAGCTGGGTGGTCCAAATTTCATTCGCGTCGTGCTCCACCCAGCCCGGCTTCGGGAAATACTGGGTGAACTCCTTCTGCGCGACGCTGCACATCTCCCCCGCTTCATTGAACAGGATGCACCGGTTGGAGGTCGTCCCGGCATCCAGGGCCATGAGGTAGGCCATGCTGTTTCCTCCTTCTCTTCCGTGCTTGTTCTGTGGGCCACGCTTGCATAAAAAGAAAGCACATGTCAGAACAACTATTGTAAAAAGTATACTAAAGCCTGGCCGATTTGGCAAGAGATGCCAACCGTTTTTTGCAACAAAAATACCCCCGGCACGGCCGCCGGGGGCAAATTTGTTCAATCTGTGGGCCAGCGCAGCTGCTGGGGGGCCGCGGGGGCGTCCGCGGCGGGGCGGGGGTCGTAGTCGATGCCGGCGCGGGCGGCCTGGCTGTGCTGCAGGCGGCGGTCGATCCGGTAGGCGCGGCCGTCCTTGACGAAGAGCGCGCCGGTCTGCTTGAAGTGGAAGGCCACCCCGTACTTGACGCACTGGGCGCGGGTGGCCAGCACCCACTCGTAATGGCAGGGGCGCGCGCCGGGGCCGGACTCGCCGCCGCAGAGCACGTACTCGATCTGCCCGGAGGCGAGGTAGGGCTCGATGTCGATGGGGCCGAGCATGGGCTCGTGGCAGATGTGCTTGTGCCGGATGGGCAGGCCCAGATAGATGGGCAGGCGGTAGTCGGCCATGGCCTGGTTTTCCACCGTGCAATAGATCGAGACGTTGGGGTAGCCCTCGCCCCAGTCGGGCGGGGCGCAGGCGGCGAAGCGGTGGATGCGCTTGGTGATGATGGCGAAGCGCAGGTCGCTGCGCTGGCGCATCATCGCCCAGCAGTCGGCCCGCCAGGGGTCGGCGTCCTCGAGGAAGAAGTCGGAGGTCATGCAGGTGAACACCGTGCCCCCGCCCGGCTGCCATTTGTAGGCCCAGTTCCGCCCGCGCCGGATGGGCAGGTCGAAGCCGGCGGTCTTGGCCACCACCGAGGCGTCCCGCCCGACGGACTCGTCCCGCCGGTAGACGTAGCAGTGCAGGCAGCCGGGGCTGATCTTATGGCAGCCGTGCCAGGGGTTCCAGATGGGCACAGGGGGTCACCTTCTTTCGCGCATCAGCGCTGGGAGCGAAATTCTTTCGCGGCCAGGAAAGGCAGGAACAGCAGCCCGAACAGCACGGCCTGGACGGCGACGTCGCCCCAGGCGACGGTCTGGCCGCTGAGGATGGAGGCATCCCCTGTGCCGCTGTATACAAGGATCATATTGTTGTTGAAAAAGTGCAGCAGCGTGGGCACCCAGATGTTCTGCGTCTTCAGGTAGGCCCAGGCGAAAAAGACGCCGAAGCAGATGCAGGTGACCAGCTGGCTGGCGATGCTTTGCAGCGCGGTGTCGGGCGCGTAGAAGAAGAGGTTGAGCGGCAGGTGCCACAGCCCCCACAGGACGCCCAGCAGCAGGACGCCGCCGCGCTGCCCAAAGCGGCCCTGGAGGCGGGGCTGCAAAAAGAAGCGCCAGCCATATTCCTCGCCGAAGAAGGGCAGGAAGGAGAGGAAAAAGTTGGGGATCAAAAGCAGCATAAGAAGGTAGGGCGTGGGGCTGGCCCAATAGCCAAGGTAAGCGCCCAGCTGGCCCGTGGGCAGCATGCTGAGGAAGACCGAGGCCGTCCGCAGGGCCAAAAACAGCAGCAGGCAGCCCAGCGGCGCCAGAAGGCCGCCGTGCCAGCGCAGGCCGGCGGCTTCGCGGGCGGGCTTTTTCTGCGTCAGCAGCAGGACCCAGGCCAGCACGCTGCCAACGACGATCACCACATTGCAGGCCGCGGTCCAGGCGGGGCCGCCGGTAGCCGCCGCGCCGAGGCAGCAGACCGCCAGCACGGCTGTGGACAGCAGGTGGCAGAAGAAAAAGCGGCGGGGCAACTGCGCTTGGCCCTGCGGGGCGAGTAACAGGGCGGCTATCGCCCCGGCGGCGGGATAGTACATCTGCGTGTTGGCAAAAACGCTGGTGTCATAGCCTGCCTGCAGGGCGAAGTAGAGGGGGACGCCCATCAGGAAGGGCAGCCCGAAGGCGATGAGGGCAAAGGGAACAAGCTCCCGGGCCCGGCATGGGGGATGTGTAGGCATATGGACTCTCCTTATCATTTTAAAGCTTTGGGGCGATGCCCCGGGCCTATTGTACCACGCCCCCGCGCGGCGGGCAAGGGCGCGGAAAACGATTGCAACTGTGTCTTGACAAGGGGGTGAAAATTGTGTATTTTTAATGAAAATGATCGTGGAGAGCCGGGCGGCGCTGGTTAGGGATGGCCGCCCGGGCTGAGAAGGATAGGGAATGGGATATGAAGTTGCTGATCTGTGACGACGACCTGATCTTTGCCGAAAGGGTCAGGGACGCGGCCGTGCCCTTTTTTGAGGCGAAGAACGTGCCGGTGGAGTGCCAGGTGTACGGCAGCGCCGAAGAGCTGCTGGCCGTCCCCGGGCTGGAACAGTGCCAGCTGGCGCTGCTGGACGTGGACCTGGTCACCGCCAACGGCATCGAGCTGGGGCGCATCCTCAAGCAGAAAAACCCCCACATGCTGCTGGTGTACGTCTCCGCTTACCTGGAATTCGCGCCGCAGGGCTATACGGTCAGCGCCTTCCGCTACATCCTCAAGGGGGACCTGCGGCAGATGCTGCCGCTCTGCCTGGAGGACGCCTACCAGGCGCTGTACGGGGCCGAGTGCGCCCTGACGGTGGAGTTCAACCGCGAGAGCCGGAAGATCCCCTACGACGATATCTACTCGCTGGAAAGCGAGGGCCGGCGGGTGCTGGTCTTTGGGGCCGAGCCGCACAAGCCCCTGTGCGCCTATTACGCCAAATTGTCCGAGCTGCCGGCCGGGCTGTTCGCAAACGGCTTTGTCCGCGTGGGGCGCAGCGCGGTGGTCAACATGCGCTATATCCAGCGCATCGCCAACTACAAGGTGCGCATGCGCAGCGGCGTCGAGCTCAGCGTCAGCCGCAGCAGCTACGCCGAGGTGCGCGGCGTCTATCTGGAATGGAAGGGGCGCTTTGGCGATGCATGATCATCTGTGGGTGAGCCTGTCCTGCGCGGGCGAGTTCATCGCCGCTTTGCAGATCGAAACTGCCATGCTGGGCCGGGGCAAGCTGCCCCGCTGGGCGGCGGTGCTGGTGCTGGCGCCGCTGTGGCTGCTGTCGCAGGTATTGTGGGGCGACTACGTCCCCCACTCGCTCCAGGCGGTGGCCTTCAACACGCTGCGTATGCTGGCGGCGACCCTGCTGTTTGGGGGCAGCTGGCTGCAAAAGGGCTCTGCGGTGGTGATCTGCGGCGTGGTGCTGCTGAGCGCTGAAAACATGTTCGGCGGCCTGATCGCGCTGCTGAACGGCATAACGATCGCGGAGCTCTGGGAGCGGCCCACCAGCGTTCTGCTGTATGGCCTGACGCTGAACGCCACGCTTTATGGCTGCAAGCGGCTGCTCAGGCACTGGGTAGCGGCCATCGACCCGACCCAGAAGGCGCTGGGCATGGCTTACCTGAGCGTCATCGCGCTGCTGAACGTCATCCTGGCGACCTTCAGCGCGGACAGCAGCCGCTACAACTACCTGATCCTGATCTGCCTGATGCTGGTTCTGGCGACGCTGGCGTACTTCGTGCTGTTCACAATGTTCACGGTGCGCGCCGCCCAGGCCAGCCAGGCCGAGGCCCGCATGAAAAACGAGCAGGAGCGGGCCGACGCGCTGATGGAGTCCTACCGGACGCAGCGCCGCCTGACCCATGAGTTCACGAACCACATGGGCGCGGTGAGCTTTTACCTCGAGCGCGGGGACGTCGAAGGGGCCAGGAGCTACCTTGCCGGCGTCTCGAAGGCGGTGGCCGCCGGCGCCGCGGTGGTGGACACACGCAACCCCCTGCTGGACGCCGTGCTGAGCAAGGAGTACCACAAGGCCGGCGAAGCGGGCGTGCTGCTGAACTTCGACCTGTGCGACCTGTCGGCCTTCCCGCTGCAGAACACCGAGCTGGTGACGCTGTTCTGCAACCTGCTGGACAACGCCATCCGCGCGGCCGCGGAGGCCGACCCGCCCCAGGTGACGCTGCGCATCAAAAAGCTGGACGGGGAATACCTCGTCTCGGTGCGCAACCGCGTGGCGGACGGCGTGGCGCTGGCGGCGGGGGAGCTGCCCGCCTCCACCAAGGCCGAGCCCGGCCACGGCATGGGCCTGGCCAACGTGCAAAGCGTCCTGGAGCGCCACGGCGGCGAGTACGCGCTCAGCTGCCGGGACGGCTGGTTCTGCTTTACGGGCAGCGTGCCGGAACGGAATGGAATATTTTGATGTTTTATAACAAAAAGGAGCGCCTATGGAATACCTGACCCTGACCGGCGGCGTCCGCATGCCCATGCTGGGCTGCGGCACCTGGCAGCTGCGGGGCGAAGCGGGCAAGCGCAGCATCCGCGAGGCGCTGGAGGTGGGCTACCGCCTGCTGGACACCGCCCGCATGTATGAGAACGAGGACATCGTCGGGCAGGCGCTGCGGGAGAGCGGCCTTGCGCGGGAGGAAGTGTTCCTCACCACGAAGCTGTGCCAGACCAGCGCCGGCTACGAGGCGGCCCGGCGGGACATCGACGCCTCGCTGCGGGCCCTCGGTACGGATTACGTCGACCTGCTTTTGATCCACGAGCCCTACGAGGAGGCGCCCGCCATGTACCGCGCCCTGGAGGAGGCCCGCCGCGCGGGGAAGGCGCGGGCCATCGGCCTGTCCAATTTCAGCTGGGCGGACTATAAGCGGCTGTGCGCGGCCTGTGAGGAAGAGAAGGAGGTACGTATGAAACAATATCTGGCGCTGGATATCGGCGGCACCTTCATCAAGTACGCGCTGATGGGGGCGGACGGCAGCTTCCTCGAACAGGGCAAGATCCCCTCGCCGGTGGACAGCATGGACGGCCTGCTGGACGCCGTGGCGGCGGTGGGCGAGCGCTTCCGCGGCCGCTACGAGGGCGCGGCCGTCTCGATGCCGGGGCGCATCGACACAAAGGCCGGCATCGCCCACACCGGCGGGGCGTTCGGCTTCATCCAGGACGCGCCCGTGGGGGAGCTGTTCGCCGCGCGGCTGGGCTGCCCGGCGGTGGTGGCCAACGACGCCAAGTGCGCCGCCAACGCCGAGGCCTGGACCGGCGCGCTGGCCGATACTGCCAACGGCGCGGTGCTGGTGCTGGGCACCGGCACCGGCGGCGGGATCGTGCTTGACCACCGCATCTGGATGGGCAGCACCTCGGCCGCGGGGGAGCTGTCCTTTTTGCCAGTGCAGTTCGCGGGGATGGGCAAGGTGCGGATGGACGGCGTGCGCAGCGAAGGCGCGGAGCGGATGTGGGCGCAGTACGCCTCGGCCACCGGCCTGCTGCAGGCCTACGCCAGCCGCAAGGGCATCCCGGCGGAGGGGCTGGACGGCCTTCAGTTCTTCGCGGCCTACGACGCCGGCGAGCCCGAGGCAGCCGCGGCCCTGGCCGCCTTCGGCGAGATGACGGCGGCGGGCATCTACGCCGTGCAGTCTGTGCTGGACCTGGAGCGCTACGCCATCGGCGGCGGCATCAGCGCCCGGCCCGAGGTCGCCGATGTCATCCGCGATAAGCTGGACGCGATCTATGCGTCCATCCCCTTCACCGCTTTCGGCAAGCCTGAGATCGTCCGCTGCAAGTACGGCAACGACGCCAACCTGATCGGCGCGCTGCGCTTTTTGCTGGATGCAGTGTAAAGACGGAGATACGCAAAACCGCCCCGGACCATGCGCGGTCCGGGGCGGTTGATCGTTTTATTTGCAGCTGCCGCGGTAGGGGCAGCCGGGCGTGCAGCCGCCGCAGCCCTTGCGCCGGCGGATGCGCCGCAGCGCCCAGAAGGCCCAGCCCGCCAGGGCCAGAACGATCAGGGCCAGGATGAGGAAGGAAGCCATGGCGCGCCCCCTTACAAGACCAGCATGCCCGCCTGGTAGACCAGGAAGGTGACCAGCCAGGCCACGCCCAGCTGGAAAGCGGCGGTGAAGGCCATCCAGACCCAGCTGCCCGACTCCTTCTGGATGGTGCCGAGGGCGGCGGCGCAGGGGATGTACAGCAGGCAGAAGATCATCAGGCACAGCGCGTTGAAGGGCCCGAAGCCGATGCCCTCCAGCGCCGCGGCAAAGGCGGCCATGCCGGCGGGGGAACTGGCGTTCACGATGCCGAACAGCACCGCGCAGCTGGACACCACCACCTCTTTGGCCGAGATGCCGGCGATGAGGGCGACGGCGATCTGCCAGAAGCCCAGGCCGATGGGCGCGAAGAAGGGGGTCAGCAGCTTGCCCAGCACCGCGCCGAAGCTCTGGGTCATGTCGGGGGTGTAGCCGCCGGGGCCGAAGTTCAGCACCACCCAGATGATCAGGGTGGCGATGAAGATGGTGGTGCCGGCCTTTTCGAGGTAATCCTTGACCTTTTCCCACACGTAGATGGCCACGGTGCGCGCGTCGGGCAGCTTATACTCGGGCAGCTCGATCAGGAGGTAGTTGACGCTCTTTTTGCGGTCCAGCAGGTGGAGCAGGGCCGTGACCAGGATGGCCACCACGATGCCGATCAGGTACATGGCGTAGGCCACCACCATCGCGTGTTCGGCAAAGAACATCTCGGAGAAGAGGATGTAGATCGTCAGCCGGGCGTTGCAGCTCATAAAGGGGGTGACCAGCATCACCTTGAGGCGGTCGTGCTTGTTTTCCAGCGCGCGGGAGGCCATGATGGCCGGCACCGTGCAGCCGAAGCCCAGCAGCATGGGGATGAAAGCCTTGCCCGACAGGCCCAGCTTCGACATGACGCCCTCCATGACGTAGGCGACGCGGGCCATGTAGCCGCTGTCTTCCAGCAGGGCCAGGCAGAGGAAGAGGATCAGGATGTTCGGCAGGAAGGTGACGATGGTGCCCACGCCGGCGATGATGCCGTCGACGATCAGGCTGGTGAGCACGTCCCCGGCCTGGATGGCCGCCAGTCCCGCGGCCGCGCCGTCCGACAGCCAGCCGATGGCCAGCTCGAGGTAGCCTTTCAGCCAGTCGCCGATGGTGAAGGTGAAGAAGAAGATCACCGCCATGATGGCCAGGAAGACGGGGATGCTCCACACGCTGCTGGTCAGCAGCCGGTCGGCGCGCTCGGTCAGGACGTCCTGGCGCTCCTTGTGGATGAGCACCTCGTCGATGATCTCGCCGATGAAGTCGTATTTCTGGTTGATGATGTCCGACTCATAGCTGCGGTCGAGCACCTGCGGCAAATCGACGGGGTACTTCTCGCAGATCTCCTGGTCGCCCTCCAGCAGCTTGATCGCGTGCCAGCGGGCGTTGGTCAGCTGGGGGTAGCGCTGCTCCAGCGCGGGGATGATCTGATCGATCTTATCTTCGATCAGGTCCGAATAGACCATCGTGTATTCGTCGTGGTGGTCGTGCTGGTGGTGGGACACCGTGCGGTGCTGGTGCACCAGCCTGTCCGGGCCGGTGCTGTCCTTGTGGTGGGCGGCCGCGTGCAGCAGCGCGTCCAGGCCGCGGCGCTGCCGGGCCGACACCGGGATGACCGGGATGCCCAGCATCTCGGGCAGGCGGTGCAGGTCGATCTCCATGCCGCGCTTTTCCACGATATCCATCATGTTCAGCGCCAGGACCACTGGCTTGCCCAGCTCCAGCAGCTGCAAGGTCAGGTACAGCCCGCGCTCGAGCGCCGAGGCGTCCACCACGTTGATGATGACGTCCACCTCGTCGCTGAGGATGAACTGGCGGGACACCGTCTCCTCCATCGTGTAGGAGGTCAGGCTGTAGGTGCCGGGCAGGTCCACCAGGTGGATGTTCAGGCCGTGGTGCTTGACCGCGCCCTCCACCTTTTCGACCGTGACGCCGGGCCAGTTGGCCACCTTGAGGTTCGCGCCCGTATAGGCGTTGAACAGGGTGGTCTTGCCGCAGTTGGGGTTGCCGATAAAGCCGACGGTCATATCATGTTTCTGTTCAGGCATCCGGCTGTCCCTCCCTTACCTCGATATTTTTCGTGATGTTATAGCCCAGGGCGAAGCGGGTGCCCCGCAGCTTGATGATGAGAATGCCCTTGCCCTTGCGGTTCAGGACCGAGACCGGCGTCTGCCGGGTCATGCCCAGGGCTTCGAGCCGGCGCTCCAGCTGGAAAGGCAGGTCGATCTTTTCCACGACGTAGGTTTGGCCGATCTGCGCGTCCTTGAGATACATACTTCACACCTCCATGTACAAAAGTTGCATAAATCTAACCTTTGCCTACCTTATATTACAACGGCGGCGCGGTTTCGTCAATCGTCTTGCGCGTTTTCTGCCCTTTGGGCAAAAAGATGCGGGCGGATGGGCGCAAAAGATGGCGGATTTGAATAAACAAAAATATCCCCGAAAGCCGGAGCTTTCAGGGATATGCTGTGGAGCTGCTATCCAGATTTGAACTGGAGACCTCATCCTTACCAAGGATGCGCTCTACCAACTGAGCTATAGCAGCATATGGCGACCCGGATCGGGCTCGAACCGACGACCCCCAGC
>CALXGZ010000039.1 GCA_944387975.1 uncultured Faecalibacterium sp. | reverse complement strand
TGGTGCCGATCTCGATCAGCTTGGCCTTATCCTCGCAGATGCCGCCGCCGGTGCCGCCCATGGTGAAGGCGGGCCGCACGATGACCGGGTAGCCGATGCGCTCGGCGCAGGCCAGCGCGTCCTCCAGTGTCTCCACCACCTCGGAGGGGATGATGGGCTGGTGCAGCTTTTCCATCGTCTCCTTGAACAGCTCGCGGTCCTCGGCGCGGTCGATGGTCTCGGGCTTGCAGGCCAGCAGGCGGATGCCGGTGCGGTCCAGATAGCCGCTGCGGGCCAGCTCCATGGACAGGTTCAGGCCCATCTGGCCGCCCAGGTTCGGCAGCACCGAGTCGGGCTTTTCGATATCCAGGATGCGCTCCACCACCTCGAGGGTCATGGGCTCGATGTAGACGTGGTCGGCCACGTCGGGGTCGGTCATGATGGTGGCGGGGTTCGAGTTCAGCAGCACCGTCTCGATGCCCTCGGCCTTGAGGGCCCGGCAGGCCTGGGTGCCCGAATAGTCGAACTCGGCCGCCTGGCCGATGATGATCGGGCCCGAGCCGATGACCAGCACCTTTTTGATTCTGGGGTCCTTGGGCATATCAGCGCGCCTCCTTTGCTTGTTTCACATTGGCCAGGAAGCGGTCGAAGAGGAACTCGGTATCCTTGGGGCCGCCGTTCGCTTCCGGGTGGAACTGCACGGTAAAGCAGTTCCACTTCTTATACTGGATGCCCTCGCAGGTGCCGTCGTTGGCGTTCACCTGCGCGACGGCGCCCATCTCGGGGGGCAGCTCGTCCCCCACCACCGCGTAGCCGTGGTTCTGGCTGGTGATGAAGGTGCGGCCGCTGGCAAAATCGGTCACGGGCTGGTTCGCGCCGCGGTGGCCGTATTTCAGCTTGGTGGTCTTGGCGCCGGCGGCCAGGGCCGACAGCTGGTGCCCGAGGCAGATGCCGAAGGTGGGCACCCCCAGGGCGAAGATCTCGCGCAGGTTCTCGACGGCCTGGACCGGCTCGGCGGGGTCGCCGGGGCCGTTGGACAGCATGATGCCGTCGGGGCACAGCGCGGCCACCTGCGCCGCGGTGGAGAAGGCCGGCATCACCGTCACCTTGCAGCCGCGGCGCACCAGGCAGCGCACGATGTTGCGCTTGCAGCCGTAGTCCATCAGCACGATGTGCGGCGCGCCGGCGGGGTTATGCACCTCAGGCTGCGCGCAGGTGACGGCGGCCACCGCGCCGGTGACGGCGTAGGCGCGCACCTGGGCCAGCAGGGCCTCGGTCCTGTCCCGGTTCGCCGGGTCGGCGGGGTCGAATTCGGTCAGAATGGCGCCGTTCATGACGCCGCTCTCGCGGATAACGCGCGTCAGGTGGCGGGTGTCGACGCCCTCGATGCCGATGATGTTGTGCTTCTTCAAAAAGCTGTCCAGCGTCTCTTCCGCGCGCCAGTTGGACGGCGTCTTGCAGGCCTCGCGCACGATGTAGCCCCGGGCCCAGACCTTGTCCGACTCCATATCCCAGCGGTTCATGCCGTAGTTGCCGATCAGGGGGTAGGTCTGGGTGATGATCTGGCCGTAATAGCTGGGGTCGGTCAGCGTCTCTTCAAAGCCCACCATGCCGGTGGCAAACACCACCTCGCCCACCGTGACGCCCGCAGCGCCCACCGACTGGCCCGCAAAAACCATCCCGTTTGCCAAAAGAAGATATGCGTTCATTGCGTTCCCTCGTTTATTCTTGCGCAGGCGCTCACAGGGTCTGCTTGGCCTGCTGGCTCATCTTGCGGCTGCCCAGGTGCACAAGGGGCAGCTTGCCCTCCTTGCACAGGGGGCAGGCCTCGGGGGCGTAGTTGGGCAGGTCCAGCTTGAGGGCGCTGGCCAGGATGGGGATGGGCGAGGGTGCCTCGGGCTTGGTGCGGTCCACCACGCAGGTGATGCCCAGGCAGATGCCGCCAGCCTCTTCGATGGCGCGCTTGGTCTCCAGCGAGGAGATGCCGGTGGTGACCACGTCCTCGGCGATGATGCACTTTTCGCCCGGGTGGATGGCGAAGCGTTTGAGGGTCATCACGTTGTCCACGCGCTCGGTGAAGATGGCGCGCAGGCCGGTCTGGCGGGCCAGCTCATAGGCGTAGACGATACCGCCCATCGCCGGGCCGACGATGACGTCCGCGCCCAGCTCCTTGATCTTCTCGGCCACCGGGGCCATCACCTCGGCGCAGCGGTCCGGGTACTGCTGCAGATAGGCCATCTGGCAGTAGGCGCTGGAATGCCGCCCCGACGACAGCAGGAAGTGGCCCTCCAAAAAGGCGTCGCAGCTCTTCAAAATCTCGATCGCTTCACTCATAGCTATTCTCCCTTATTCTATCCAAATCTTGAAAAAGTCCCAAAAAGGTCCGTCTCAGGGTATTGTATCACGCCGGGGGATAAAATGCAATTCCCCAGCGAATATCCTCGTTTTTTTGTATATATACAAAGCCTTGCCGTATATTCTCAGCGCGCGCAGCCCCGTATCTCGTCAAGGGTTTTCACGCCGTGGGCGTCCATCCAGGCTGCCATCTCGTCCGCGGCGTCGCTCATGGCGCGCGGGTTTGCAAAGTTCGCCGCGCCCACCTGCACCGCCGCCGCGCCCGCCATGATGAACTCCAGCGCGTCGCGGCCGGTGGCGATGCCGCCCAGGCCCACCACCGGGATGCCGGCGGTCCCCACGGCCTGCCACACCATGCGCAGCGCGATGGGCCGCACCGCCGGGCCCGACAGCCCTGCGAAGATGTTGTCGAAGACGGGGCGGCGCTTTTCCAGGTCGATGGCGCAGGCCTGGAAGGTGTTGGTCAGGCTGATGGCGTCCGCGCCGGCCGCCTCAACGGCCTGGCACATCGCGGGGATGTTCTCCGCCTGGGGGCTCAGCTTGACCATCAGGGGCTTTTGGCACACTGCGCGCACCATGCGCACCACCTCGCCCGCGGCCTCGGCCTTGACGCCGTAGGCCATGCCGCCCTGCTTGACGTTGGGGCAGCTGATGTTCAGCTCGATGATGTCTACGGCGCTCTCGTTCAGCAAAGCCGCGCCCTCCACGTATTCTTCCTCGCTGTGGCCGCCCAGATTCGCGATGACGGCGGTGCCGTACCGGCGTTTCAGGCGCAGCATCTCGGGCAGCTCCACGTCGATGAAGTGCCGCACCCCCGGGTTTTGCAGGCCGATGCTGTTGATCAGGCCCGAGGGGGTCTCCCACAGGCGCTCGCCCTTGTTGCCGTACTGGCCGTGCAGGGTCAGCCCCTTGCCCGAGATACCGCCGATCTTGCTGAAGTCGGCCAGGTCCTCGTACTCGACGCCGTAGCCCACCGTGCCCGACGCGCCGATCACCGGGCTGTTCATCGTAAGGCCCAGCAGCTGTGTCCTCAGGTCTGCCATCCGAACACCTCCTGCCCCGCAAAGACGGGGCCGTCCTTGCAGACGCTCTTCGCGCCCGCGGCCGTCTCGATGGTGCAGCCCAGGCACGCGCCGATGCCGCAGGCCATCTTCTTTTCCAGGCTGACCAGGCAGGGCGTGCCCTTTTCGGCGCACAGGCGCGCGGCGCTGCGCATCATGGGCGTGGGCCCGCAGATCAGCACGATGTCATAGTCCGCCGGGTCGTACAGCTGGGTGACGAAGCCGTGGAAGCCCACCCGCCCGCTGTCGGTGGCCACCTTGACCAGGCCCGCCAGCGCGCGGTACTGCTCCATGCAATAGGGCTCGTCCCGGAAGCCGAAAAACACGTCCGGCTTGCGCCCGGCGGCGGCCAGCTCCCGCGCCAGCTGGTACAGCGGCGCCGTGCCGATGCCGCCGCCCACCAGGGCGATCTTCTCATACTGCGCGGCGAGGGCCGGCGCGTCGAAGCCGTTGCCCATGGGCCCGGCCAGCTGCAGCGCGTCCCCGGCTTCCAGCGCCGCAAGCTTCGCGGTGCCCTCGCCCACCACCTGGTAGAGGAAGGAGAGGGTCTGCGTCTCCGGCTGCCACTGGTGGACGCTGATGGGCCGGGAGAGGAAGGGCCCCTCCCCCGCGCCCCAGGCCCGCAGCGTGAAGAACTGCCCCGCGTGGGGCGCGTGGGCCAGGTCCGGCCAGCGCACCTGCAACAGCCGGATGCCGGCTGCCACGGCGCTGTGGGCCAGGACGGTGGCCTTACAGCAGGCTGCACGCATGGGCGATGGCCTCCTTCATGTTCACGCACTCGTTGTAGGCGGCCTCGTCGAAGCGGGTGCCGGGCTGCTTTTTGTAGGCCAGCAGCACGCCGCGGCTGGAGTTGACCGTGCCGCCGTTGCCGCCGTTCAGGTACTGGGCGATGTCCTCGGCCTTGCCGCCCTGCGCGCCGTAGCCCGGGATCAGGAAGAAGCTGTCCTTGTAGCGGGCGCGGATCTCGGCGGCCTCCTCGATGTGGGTGCCGCCGATGACCAGGCCGATGGAGGAGTAGCCGTGCTCGCCCATGTAGTCCTTGCCCAGCGCGTTCAGCTTGTCGCCCACCAGGTCGTAGACGTGGCGGCCGTCGGCCAGCTTCTCATACTCGAAGTCCTTCGCGCCGCCGTTGGAGGTGCGGCACAGCACGAACATGCCCTTGCCGGCCTTTTCGGCGTAGGGCAGGTAGGGGCTGATGGAGTCGAGGCCCATATAGGGCGCCAGCGTGACGAAGTCCGCTTCGAAGTCGCCGGTAAAGTGCCCGATGGCATACATCTCGGCGGTCTTGGCGATGTCGCCGCGCTTGATGTCCGCGATGACCGGCACGCCCGCGGCGCGCACGGCCTGCAGGGTGCCGGCGTAGGCGCGCAGGCCGTCCAGGCCCAGGGCCTCGTAGTAGGCGATCTGCACCTTGTAGCAGCCCGCCACCGCCTTGGTGTCCTCGATCAGCGCCTTGTTGAAGCGCAGGATGTTCTCCCCCTTCGAGAGGGTGCGGTCCACGAAGTCCTCCGGCAGGTAGCCGAAGTCCGTGTCCAGGCCCACGCAGACCGGACCGCGCGCTTCCACCGCCTCGTACAGCTTATCCATGTTGGTCGTCATAGCAGTTCCCTTTCCTTCTATTTAAAAATATCTCCAACTTATTCTTCGGCGGCCTGGTAGGTCAGCTTGCCGCCCTTGATGGTGGCGCACACCCGGCCGTACAGCTCGGCCCCGTCGTAGAGGCTGTTCTTCGACTTCGAGTGCAGGGCCTCCCGCCGCACCGTGTACGGGTGCGCCAGGTCCACCAGGACCACGTCGGCGTCGCAGCCGGGCTCCAGCCGGCCCTTGTTCAGGCCCAGGATCTCGGCCGGGCGCTGGCTCATCAGCATGCTCAGCAGCTCAAGGGGCAGCCCCTCGCCGCGGCAGAGCCTGGTGTAGCAGACGCCGAAGGCCGTCTCGCTGCCCACCATGCCGGCCGCGCCCCTGGCCTTGTCCTCCTCGGAGTGGGGGGCGTGGTCGGTGGCGATGGCGTCCACCGTGCCGTCCCGGATGCCCTCGATCAGGGCGGCCACGTCATCCGCGGTGCGGATGGGCGGGTTGACGCGGTAATCGCACACATCGTCGGTGAACCACAGGTGGTGCGGCGTCACCTCGCAGGTGACGGGCGCGCCGCGCAGCTTGGCGATGCGCACGGCCTCCACCGCGCCCCGGGTCGACACGTGGCACATGTGCAGCCGGGTCTGGTAGTACTCGCTCAGCCAGCAGTTGCGCAGCGTCTCCAGGTCCTCGGCCAGGCGGTAGTCCCAGGGGCTGATCTCCATATCCTCGGCATGGCTCAGGATGGTGATGCCCCGCTGATGGCAGATGGCGAAGGCCCGGGCCATGACGGCGGCGTCCTGCACGCCGCGGCCGTCCTCGGTGACGAAGCGCACGGACTGCGGCAGGGTCTTCAGGTGGTCGAGGGTGACGCCGTCGAAGTCCTTCGTGATTGAGACGGTCTGGTTCGCGCCGCACAGGCCCACGCGGGCGGCCTCCTCCTCCACGGCGGCGGCCTGCGCCGCCGTGGAGCACACGGGCTTTGTGTTGGGCATCAGGTTGACGAAGCTGTAGCCACCCGCGGCCGCGGCCGCGCTGCCGGTGGCGACGTCCTCTTTGTATTCAAAGCCGGGGGTGCGCCAGTGGGCGTGCAGGTCGACAAAGGCGGGCAGCACGGTCAGGCCCCGTGCGTCGAGCACGGGCTCATCGGGGCCGGCCAGGGCCGCAAGGCCGCGGCCCACCGCCTGGATGACGCCCCCGCTGAGGTACAGCTCCACCGCCTCGCCGCGGGCGTTGACTGCGTTTTGGATGAGCATGGCGTTTCCTCCTTCTACCTCGCCGCGCCGGGGCCACGGGGGCCGGGGCGCGGGCAAAAAAAAACTTTTCCCCAAAAGGGAAAAGTTTAACTTTGAGAACGGGGGAACAAACCGGCTACGAAAAAACCGGCTGCAAAGCGCATCTTCAGTTTTTCCGGCGCGTGGGCGCACAGCATGGCACAGTTCCCCTTCCTTGTAGGTCTTGCAGGTATTTTATCATAGAAGCGCAAAAAGTGTCAATGGCATATCGGCTTTTTGTTTGTAAGAAGTCGGGCCGCCGCAGGCGTAAAATTTTAGTAAAGCTCACAAAAATAGCGCCCCCGGCCCCGCCGCGGGCCCAAAAAAGGCCGCCGCGCTGTACTTTGGCGGCCGCCTGTGTTACAATAAGGGCGGGAAAGCACGCAACGACACACAAACGATAGAAGGGGGAACCGCCCATGGGCTTACTCGACGACGCCCGCAACATCCAGCGCAAGGACCCTGCCGCGCGCACCGTGCTCGAGGTCATTTTGCTGTACCCGGGCTTTCACATCCTGGTCAACCACCGCATCGCCCACTGGCTGTACCAGCGGGGGCACTTTTTCCTGGCGCGGTGGGTCAGCCAGCGCGGCCGCCACAAGACCGGCATCGAGATCCACCCCGGTGCCACCATCGGCAAGCGGCTGTTCATCGACCACGGCATGGGCATCGTCTTTGGCGAGACCACCGAGATCGGCGACAACTGCACCATCTACCACGGCGTGACGCTGGGCGGCACCGGCAAGGACACCGGCAAGCGCCACCCCACCCTGGGCGACAACGTGCTGATCGGCGCGGGCACCAAGGTGCTGGGCCCGGTGTACATCGGGGACAACGCGCGCGTGGGCGCGGGCAGCGTGGTGCTGAAAAATCTGCCCGCCAACTGCACGGCCGTGGGCGTCCCGGCCGAGGTGGTGCGCATCAACAACAAGGCCGTGAACCCCGCCGACGACCTGGACCAGCAGGACCTGCCCGATCTGATGGCGCAGCGCATCACCGCGCTGGACCAGCGCGTCAGCGAGCTGGAAAAGGCCGCCCAGGGCGACACGCCCCCCACCCACGCCCAGGTGGCGGCGCGCACAAGCCCCCTGCTGCAGCCGGACAAGCCCGAATGACCCTCCAGCGAAAAAGCCCGCCGTGCCGAAAAGCACAGCGGGCCTTTTTTCTGCAGCGTGCCGCTTTGCGCCACGCTTTAGGGGGAACCCATTTCTGCCTGCTGCGCAGGTCAGAAATTCCTTCCCCCTAATATTCCCCTGGGGACAAAATGCAGCGCGGAACCGCGCACTCGGCCCGTGGGGCCTCGCACCCTCTCTGCGCTGCATTTCCCTGGTTGTGTCCCGCCCGTACGCACCTGTCGTCCGGGCGGGACTTTTTTAACAATTTGGCTTGCTGCTCGCCCGGCGGGGCGGGCAGGTCTTACTCGTACAGCGGGAACCGCCGGGTCAGCTCCAGCACGCGGGCGGCGATGTCCTCTTTCTGTTCGTCAAAGTTCCAGATGCAGTCCGCGATGCAGCCGGCGATGGTCTGCATCTCCGCCTCGCCCATGCCGCGGGTGGTGACGGCGGGGGTGCCCAAACGCACGCCCGAGGTGACGAAGGGGCTGCGGGTCTCGCCGGGGACGGTGTTCTTGTTGGCGGTGATGTGCACCGCGTCGAGGCGGGCTTCCAGCTCCTTGCCGGTGCAGGCCTCGTCCCGCAGGTCGATCAGCATCAGGTGGTTGTCGGTGCCGCCCGACACCAGCTTGACGCCGCGGGCCTGCAGCGCCGCGGCCAGGGCCTGGGCGTTGTCGACGATCTTATGCGCATACGCCTTGAACTCCGGCTTCAGCGCCTCGCCGAAGCAGACCGCCTTGCCGGCGATGACGTGCTCCAGCGGGCCGCCCTGCGTGCCGGGGAACACCGCCGAGTTGATGCGCTTGGCCAGCACGGCGTTGTTGGTCAGGATCAGGCCGCCGCGGGGGCCGCGCAGGGTCTTGTGGGTGGTGGTGGTCACCACGTCGGCGTAGGGCACGGGGCTCTGGTGCGCGCCGCCCGCCACCAGGCCGGCGATGTGGGCCATATCCACCATCAGGTACGCGCCGTAGCCGTGGGCGATCTCCGCCAGGCGGGCAAAATCGATGGCGCGGGGGTAGGCCGACGCACCGGCCACCACCAGCTTCGGCCGCGCCTTTTTCACGGCCTTTTCCAGCTCGTTGTAGTCGATGCGGCCGTCCTCGCCGACGCCGTAGGACACGAAGTGGTAGTTTTTGCCCGACATGTTCACCGGCGAGCCGTGGGTCAGGTGCCCGCCCTGGGACAGGTCCATGCCCAGCACAGTGTCGCCCAGCTCCAGCAGGGCGAAGTAGACCGCCAAATTCGCCTGCGCGCCAGAATGCGGCTGCACGTTGGCGTATTTTGCGCCGAACAGCTCGCACGCGCGGCGGATGGCGATGTTCTCCACCTCGTCGACGTAGACGCAGCCACCGTAATAGCGCTTGCCGGGCAGGCCCTCGGCGTACTTGTTGGTCAGGACGCTGCCCATCGCGGCCATCACCGCCGGCGATACGATGTTCTCGCTGGCGATCAGCTCGATGTTCTCGCGCTGGCGCTGCAGCTCGCGCCCCATGGCCGCGCCCACTTCCGGGTCGGCGCTATTCACCAGGCCGATGGTGTCCATCATTTCTTTGTACATGCTGTATGTCCCCTCTCTGATGTTGTTAAGATCGCCGTTCGCCGCTTTACCGGTTCAACAGTTTACACTATGATAGCAGAACCGCCGCGTTTTTGCAAGAGATACATCTGTTTTTTCACTCGAAACAGGCCAGCAAAACGCCGCCCCTCCGGGCGGAGGGGCGGTCTTTGTTTCTTTCAGCAAATTTTTGAGATCATCTGTACCATCGGCTGGTCGCCGTCCGCCAGGCGGGAGATCTCGCTGAATCCATTTTCCCGATAAAACTGCAGCAAATGCGCCTCGTCCCTGCATTCGATCATGACGTATCTCCCGCCGACCGCATCCACCGAGGTGGATATGACGTCACGCGCAAAGTCAAGCAGCCGCCTGCCCGGCAGGCTGCCGCCGGCTACGCTGGAATTCCGCGCCAGCTGGCCGATCAGATAACAGGGGAAATCGTTGATCGGCCGGCCCTTGATCTTGGCGTTGAAGCCGTCGAGCTCTTTCCTTGTCCGGTTCGAAACGCCGTCCGCGACCGTCAGCACTTTCAGCGCCAGCGATATGTAGCCATAGACCGTCAACCCGGCCAGCTCCTTCGCCGCCAGTTCGTTCTCATCAAATATCAGATAGGTCCTTGATTTGGACAACCGCTCAAACTCCACTGCCCTGTTGTGCAAAAAGCTCTCGATGTCGGCGTCCTGCACACAGGAAAAGGAAGACAAAAGCGCTTCGAGCCTTTTGTCTTCCCCCAGTTCGTGGATCAGGTCTTTGAGCGGGATAAGCACTGCCTGAATAGCCGTAGGCTCCTCTCCCTTTCCTGCTCTGTATACGGATGCTCCGAGAAGGGCGTTTTAGGCGCGTCCTTCTCCATCACTTCCATCAGCTTTTTGACCGCCTTTGGGTCCGTGATCTCGATCTTCCGTTCAAACGTATTGGTCGCCATAAGCGTGCCCTCCTTTCCTTTCCTTTTCTTTGATTTGATTGTACCATATCGTATGAAGATTGTCAATCCTGCGTCAAAAAACGCCGCCCCTCCGGGCGGAGGGGCGGCTGCTGCGATGCGTTTAGTTGTTGCTGTCTTTATGCTTGCGGGCTTCCAGCGCGATGATGGCGTCGCGGCGGGACAGGTTGATGCGGCCCTGCTGGTCGATGTCCGTGACCTTGACCACGATGGCGTCGCCCACGGCCACCACGTCCTCCACGCGCTCGACGCGCTTGGTGTCCAGCTTGGAGATGTGCACCAGGCCCTCCTTGCCGGGGGCGATCTCGACAAAGGCGCCGAAGTTCATCAGGCGGGTGACCTTGCCCTTGTAGATCGCGCCGATCTCCGGGTCCTCCACGATGGTCTTGATCGTGAAGATGGCGCGCTTGGCGTCCTCCTGGTCGATGGCCGAGACGAAGACGTGGCCGTCCTCCTGCACGTCGATCTTGCAGTTGCAGTTGGCGCAGATCTCCTGGATGACCTTGCCGCCCTTGCCGATGACGTCCTTGATCTTGTCGGTGGGGATCACGATGCTGAACATCTTCGGGGCCCAGCGGCTCAGCTCATGGCGCGGCTCGGCGATGACGGGCTTGATGATCTCGTCCAGGATATACAGGCGGCCCTTGCGGCACTTCTCGAAGGCGTCGGCGATGATCTCATAGGTCAGGCCGTCAATCTTGATGTCCATCTGGATGGCGGTGATGCCCTTGCGGGTGCCGCCCACCTTGAAGTCCATGTCGCCGTGGAAGTCCTCGACGCCCTGGATGTCCAGCATGGTCATCCAGCGGTCGCCCTCGGTGATCAGGCCG
>CALXGZ010000038.1 GCA_944387975.1 uncultured Faecalibacterium sp. | reverse complement strand
ACCGGCAGGCCCAGCCGCTGCTTGACCGCCACGACGCAGCCGCCCTTGGCGGTGCCGTCCAGCTTGGTCAGGATGACGCCGCTGGCGTCGGCGGCCTTGCAGAACTCCCGCGCCTGGCTGATGGCGTTCTGCCCGGTGATGGCGTCCAGCACCAGCAGCGTCTCGAGGCTGGCGCCGGGGGCGGCCTTGTGCACGCTGCGGCTGATCTTGGCCAGCTCGGCCATCAGGTTCGCCTTGTTGTGCAGGCGGCCGGCGGTGTCGGCAATGACCATATCATAGCCGCGCGCCTCGGCGGATTTGACGGTGTCGAAGATGACGGCGGCGGGGTCCGCGCCTTCGCCCGCCTTGACGATGGGCACCCCGGCCCGGCCGGCCCAGATATCCAGCTGCTCGCTGGCGGCGGCGCGGAAGGTGTCGCCCGCGGCCAGCATCACGCGGCGGCCCTGCTCGCGGTAATAGTGGGCGAGCTTGGCGATGTTGGTGGTCTTGCCCACGCCGTTCACGCCGATGACCAGGATGACCGCGGGCCGGCCCGACAGGTCCATCTCCGCCGCGGGCTCCATCTCCTGCTGGATGATCTCGCGCAGGGCGTCCATCGCCTGGTCGCCCGTGCGCAGGTGCTGCTCTTTGACGGCCTCGCGCAGGCGCTCCACCAGGCGCAGGGCCACCTCCGCGCCCACGTCCGCCAGGATCAGCTGCTCTTCCAGCTCGTCGTAGAGCTCGTCGGTGATCTCGGCCCCGGTCAGGGCGTTGACGATGTTGCCCCAGAAGCCGGTGCGGGTCTTCTTGAGGCCGTTTTCCATCTTTTCCTTGGTTTTTTCCTTATTCTTTTTGCCGAACAGTCCCATAGGGGCAAACCTCCTGCTGTGCCGTATCTGTGATCTTATGAAACCAGCGTCGCGTCCACCTGGCCGAGGTCGAGCTTCAGCAGCTTGGAGATGCCGTCCTCCTGCATGGTCACGCCGTAGAGGACGTCGGCGGCCTCCATCGTGCCGCGGCGGTGGGTGATGACGATGAACTGCGTTTTGTCGCTGATGCGCCGCAGATACTGCGCGAAGCGCAGCACGTTGGCGTCGTCCAAAGCGGCCTCGATCTCGTCCAGGATGCAGAAGGGCGAGGGGTTGACCGCCAGGATGGCGAAATAGATGCTGATGGCGACGAGGGCGCGCTCCCCGCCTGAGAGGGCCTCCAGGTTCTTGATGACCTTGCCCGGGGGGCTGACTTTGATGTCGATGCCGCTGTTCAGCACGTCGGCCTCGTCCTCCAGGGTGAGGGCGGCCTCGCCCCCGCCGAACAGCTCGGCGAAGACGCGGCCGAAGTGGCCGTTGATGGCCGCAAAGTTGCGGCTGAAGATATCGCGCATCTGGCCGTTCAGCTCCCCGATCATGCGGATCAGCCGCCCGCGGCTCTCCTCCACGTCGGCGACCTGGGCTTTCAGCGTCTCGTAGCGGGCGCGCACCTCGTCGTATTCCTCCACGGCCCCCACGTTGACGCTGCCCAGCGCGCGCATCTTGGCCCGCAGCTCGGCCACCTGGGCCCGCAGCGCGGCCATGCTGGTGAATTCGACGCACAGGGGCGCGGCCTCGCCGGGGGTCAGCTGGTATTCGTCCCAGAGCTTTGCGGCCAGCTGGTCGTACTCGCCCGCGGCGGCGCTTTTGCGCTCCGACAGGCGGGCCATATCGCGGCCGGCCTCCTCGCGCTGTTCGGCGGCGGCCTGGGCGGCGGCCTGGGCCTTGGTCTCGGCGGCCTGGCGCTCCATGCGGCGTTCGGCGGCGGCGCGTATGGCCGCCTCCTTTTCCTTTACGGCCGCGCGGCGGCGGGCGGTGGCCTCGTGCACGTCCTGGATGTCCTTTTGCAGCTGGCGGTCCTTTTCTTCCAGCGCGCGTATGCCCCCCGCCAGGCTGTCCTGCCGGGTGTCGGCGCCGGCCAGGCGCTGCGTCCAGTCCTCCACGCGGCTGCGGCACAGCTCGGCGTCCTTTTGGCGGGCCAGCTGTTCCAGGCGCTTTTGGGCCAGCTGCGCGTTCAGCTCGTTTTGCTGCGCGGCAAAGCTGTCCCCGCCCTCGCTCAGGCGGGCCAGCTGGCCGGCCAGCTCCCCGGCCTCGGCGGCGAGCTGCGCGCGCCGGGCGGCGGCGGCGCGGGCGGCCTGCTCCTGCGCTTCGGCCTCGGCCGCAAGGGCGTCCGCTTCGGCGGCGCGCCGGTCCATGGCCTCGCGGGCGGCGGCGGCGGACTGTTCCAGGCGTTTGGCCTCGGCTTCGGCCCGCACGCGGTCATCGGCCGCGGTGCGCGCTTCGCCCTCGGCGGCGGTCAGCTCCGCCGCGACGGCGTCGGCCTGGCTCTTGCACTGGGCCGTGCGCAGCCGGGCGGCGGTGCAGTCCCGCGCAAGGCCGGCCAGCTTATCCTGCAGTTCCCGTATCTCCTGCCGTCGGGTGAACAGCCCGGCCGAGCGCTGCACGCTGCCGCCGGTGAAGCTGCCCCCCGCGTTGACCACCTGGCCGTCCATCGTGACGACGCGGTTGCGGTAGTGCAGGGCCTTGGCCACTTTGGCGGCGGCGTGGATATCCTCCACCACCACGATGCGGCCCAGCAGGTTCGAGACGATGTCCCGGTAGCGCGCGTCCGCGCGCACCAGGCTGCTGGCCAGGCGCGCCGAAAGGGGCAGCTCGCCCTTGAACAGCCCCGGCTGCACGGTGTCCAGCGGCAGGAAGGTGGCGCGGCCGGCGGCCTCGCGCCGCAGCAGGGCGATGCCGGCCTTGGCGGCGGCCTCGTTTTCCACCACGATGTTCTGCATCGCGGCGCCGAGGGCGGTCTCGACGGCCAGCTCGCAGCCGGCCTCCACCGTCAAAATGGAGGACACCGGCCCGACGACGCCCTGCAGCCGCCCGCCGGCGGCGGCCTGCATCACCGCCCGCACCGAGTGCTGGTAGCCCTCCATGTTCTTTTCCAGCTCCTGCAGAACGTTCAGGCGCTGGCTGGCCGCGTCCTTGGCGCGGGTCAGCTCCCGCTCGGCCTCCTCGGCGGCGGCCAGGGCCTTTTTGCGCCCGTTCAGCTTGAGGGCGAGGCCCGCCCGGACGTTCGCCAGCTGCTTTTCGCTGCCGGCGAGCATGTCCAGGTATTTGCGGGTGTCGGCCAGGTTCTCCTCCAGCTCGGCCAGGCGGGCCTGCTCGCCCCGGGCCCCGGCCTCGGCCTCGGGCAGGCGGCCGCGGGCCGATTCGGCGGCGGCGCGGGCCGCGGCCTCCGCCACGCGGGCGGCGGTCTCGCCGCTGTTTGTCTGCGCCAGCTTATCGCGCAGCTGCGCCTGGCGGGCGCTGGCGGCGTCGGTGCTGCTTTGCAGCGCCTGTAACTGCGCCTCCAGCCGGGCGATGTCCTGCGCCAGGGCGGCGGCCTGTTCTTCCAGGCGGGCGGCGGCGTCCTTCTGGCGCTGCAGCTCCCCGGCGGCGGCCTCGCGCTCGCTCTGGCCCTGGGCCAGCTGGGCGCGCAGCTCCTCCGCGCTCTGGCGGGCGTGGGCGCGGTCGTTCTCCAGCACGGCGACGCGGCTGTCGCTGCCGCTGATCTCTTCGGTGATACTGCGGATATCCCCATTCAGGCGCTCGATCTCAATGGTGAGGCGCTGCGCCTGCATACGGATCTCCTCAGCCTCCTGCCGGGCGGCCTTGTCCTGGCCGTCCCAGCGCTCGTAGGCGGCCTGGGCGCTCTCGTAGTCGCGCTGCAGCTGCTGCATGGCGGCGCGGGCCGCACGTATGCCCTCCAGCCAGAGGGTGACCTCCAGCCCCTTGCGCCGGCCGGCCAGGGCGAGGTAGGCCCTGGCCTTTTCGGCCTCCTTGGCGAGGGGGCCGACCCGGCCTTCCAGCTCGGCCAGGATATCCCGCAGCCGCTCGAGGTTCGCCTCGGCGGCGGCCAGGCTGTGCTCGGCCTCGGTGCGGCGGTAGCGGTACTTCGCGATGCCGCAGGCCTCCTCGAAGATCTCGCGCCGCTCGCTGCCCTTGGCGGCCACGATGGCGGCGATGCGCCCCTGCCCGATGATCGAGTAGCCGTCCCGGCCGATGCCGGTATCCAGCAGCAGCTCATAGATATCCTTCAGGCGGCAGGCCTGGCCGTTGATGGTGTACTCGCTCTCGCCCGAGCGGTAGTACCGCCGGCCTATGGTCACCTCCGGCGCATCCACGTCCAGGGCGCGGCCGCTGTTGTCCAGCGTCAGGCGCACCGACGCATAGCCCATGGCCCCGCGCCGGCGCGTGCCGCCGAAGATGACGTCCTCCATCTTGCCGGCGCTGCGCAGCTGGCGGCTGCTGGTCTCGCCCAGCACCCAGCGGATGGCGTCGGACAGGTTGCTCTTGCCCGAGCCGTTGGGCCCCACCACGCCGGTGACGCCCGGCCCGAAGGCGATCTTGACCTTGTCGGGGAAGCTTTTGAAGCCCTGGATCTCCAGTTCCTTTAATACCATCCCTTATTCTTCCCCGAGCACGCCCAAAAGCTTCAGGGCCTCTTTGGCGGCGTGCTGTTCGGCCATTTTTTTGCTGCGGCCCTCGCCCCGGGCCACGCAGTCGGAGTTGAAGCGCACCGCCACCACAAAGTGCTTGTCGTGGTCGGGGCCGGTCTCCTTTTCCACCACGTAGCTCAGGCGCTCTTCGGGGTTTTGCTGCACGATCTCCTGCAGGCGGGTCTTGTAATCGGCCTCGGCGTGCTTGCCCTCGGTGATGAAGGGCAGGATGAACTTCTTCGCCACCTCCATGCCGCCGTCGAGGTACAGCGCGGCGATCAGCGCCTCGAAAGCGTCCGACACGACGCTGGGCCGCTCGCGCCCGCCGCAGCGCTCCTCCCCCTTGCCCAGGCGCAGATAGTCGCCCAGGTGGATCTCCTGCGCGAACTGGAACAGCGCCCCCTCGCTGACCAGGCTGGAGCGGATGCGGGTCAAGTCGCCCTCCGGCCGGTCGGCGTAGGCGTGGAAGAGGTAGTCGGCCGAGACGATCTGCAGCACGCTGTCGCCCAAAAACTCCAGCCGCTCGTTGTGGGCCACGGGGACGCGGCTCTCGTTGGCGTAGCTGGTGTGGGTCAGGGCCGTAGCCAGCAGCCCGGGGTCCTTGAAGCTGTAACCGATGATCTTTTCAAGCGGATGCGCCATAGCTGCCATGCCCTCCTTTCGGTCAAGTCTCGCTGGTTTTGGCCGCGGCGGCGTTGGCGGCGGCTACGTCGTCCAGCGCGGCCTGCATGGTGCCGCACAGGTCGTTGTCGACACACTTTTTCGCCTGGCGGATGGCGTTCTTGATGGCCTTGGCCTTCGACGAGCCGTGGGCCTTGATGACCGGCTGGCGCGCGCCGAGGAAGGGCGCGCCGCCGTACTCCTCGCTGTCCATCTGCTTTTTCAGCTCGGCCACCTTGCCCTTCATCATCAGGCCGGCCAGCTTGCCGGTGGCGCTGGACAGGAAGGCCCCCTTGACCATGCCCATGATCATCTTGGCCATGCCCTCGGTCAGCTTGAGCACCACGTTGCCGGTAAAGCCGTCGCAGACCACCACGTCCACGTTGCCAGCGGGGATATCCCGCGGCTCGATGTTGCCCACAAAGCGGATGCCGGGGGTGGTCTTCAGCTTCTGGTGGGTCTCGCGCAGCAGGGGGGTGCCCTTCGACTCCTCGGCGCCGTTGTTGACCAGCGCGCAGGAGGGGTCCTGGATGCCCTCCACCCGCTTCATATAGCAGGTGCCCATGACGGCGAAGGCCTCCAGCATATCCACGCGGCACTCGACGTTGGCGCCGCAGTCCAGCAGCAGGTAGGCCCCCTTCTGCGCGGGGATCATGGTGGCCAGGGCCGGGCGCTTGACGCCGCGCAGCGCGCGCACGATCAAACTGGTGCCCACGTGCAGCGCGCCGGTGCTGCCGGCCGAGACGAAGGCGTCGCCCTTGCCCTCTTTGAGCATGTTCAGGCCCACCACGATGGGCGAATCCTTCTTCTGGCGCACGGCGCGGGCCGGCTCGTCGCACATCTCGATGTTCTCGGTGCAGTTGACCAGCTCGATGCCGTCCAGGGGGATAGCGTTCTCGGCGGCGGTCTTGCGGATCAGGGCCTCGTCGCCCAGGCCCACGACCTGGACGCCGTACTCCTTCACGGCCTGCGCGGCCCCGTCCAGCGGGGCGAGGGGGGCGTTGTCGCCGCCCATCAGATCCAGAATGATTTTCATAGCTTGTTCCTTTCTGCCGTGTCAGACGGCATCCTGCTGGGCGTCCACCCAGCGCTGAAAACTGGCCACGGCCCGTTCGGCCTGGGCCATGTAGCGCAGGCGCTTGTCGCGCGGGCGGCTTTCCGGCGGCAGCGGGGGCAGGATGCCCATGTTCGCCCCCATCGGCTGGAAGTGCTTGTTCTCCGCCGTCAGGTACTGCATCAGGGCCCCGCACATGGTGTCGGGCGGGGGCGGCGCGTAGGGCCGGCCCGTCAGGCGGGCGTAGAGGCTGCGGGCGGCCAGCAGGCCGGAGGCCGCGCTCTCCATATAGCCCTCAAAGCCGGTGATCTGCCCGGCGAAAAAGACGTTCGGGTGCTCCTTCAGGCACAGCCCCCCGGTCAGCACCCGCGGCGCGTCCAAAAAGGTGTTGCGGTGCATCACGCCGTAGCGGACGAACTCCGCCTGTTCGAGGCCCGGTATCATCGAAAAGACGCGCTTTTGCTCCCCCCACTTGAGGTTCGTCTGGAAGCCAACGATGTTGTACAGCGTGCGCGCCTGGTTTTCGGCCCGCAGCTGGACGTTGGCCCAGGGGCGGTGGCCGGTGCGCGGGTCGACCAGGCCCACCGGGCGCAGCGGCCCGTAGCGCATGGTGTCGGCCCCGCGGGCGGCCATGATCTCGATGGGCATGCAGCCCTCGTAGACGGTGACGGCGTCGGCCTTTTTGCCCACGGCGTCGGGGTCCGGGGCGGCCTTGGCGTCCTTGTCGAAGTCGTGCAGGGGCGCGCGCTCGGCCACCACCAGCGCGGCGTGGAAGGCCTCGTACTCGGCCTTGTTGAAGGGGCAGTTGAGGTAGTCCGCCTCGCCCCGCCCGTAGCGCGAGGCCGCGAAGACCTTGCTGTAATCGAGGCTGGCGGCGGTGACGATGGGGGCCACCGCGTCGTAAAAGTGCAGGCGCTGGTCCCCCGTCAGGGCGGCGATCTGTTCGGCCAGGGCACCCTCGGTCAGCGGGCCGGTGGCGATGAGCACCGGCGCCAACGTGTCCACGGCGGTGACCTCCTGCCGGCGGACGGTGATGTTCGGCTGCGCCTCCACCAGAGCGGTGACGCGGGCGCTGAAGGCGTCGCGGTCCACGGCCAGGGCCCCGCCGGCGGCCACGCGCACCGCCCCGGCGGCGGGCAGCAGCTGCGAGCCCATGCGCCGCATCTCCTCCTTCAGCAGGCCGGAGGCGGAGTCCAGCCGTTCGGCCTTGAGGCTGTTGGAGCAGATCAGCTCGGCGAAGCCGGCGCTCTTGTGCGCGGGGGAAAAGCGGACGGGCTTTTGCTCGTACAGGGTGACGCGCACCCCCTGCCCGGCCAGCCAGAGGGCGGCCTCGCAGCCGGCCAGGCCCGCCCCGATGATGTTTACGTGCAGTATATCCTTCATGCTTTTATCCGTTCGTTTTAGGGGCCGGCATCTCGAAGCCGCAGCCCTCCCGGGCGCAGTACAGCTTCGAGCCGTGGCGGAAGAGGGTCGCGCCGCACTTTTCGCACTTGGTGGGCACGGGCACGTCCCAGGTCATAAAATCGCAGTCGGGGTAGCGCTCGCAGGCGTAGTAGATGCGCCCGCGGGTGCTCTTGCGCTCGAGCATGCGGCCCTGGCCGCACTTGGGGCAGATGCCGCCGGTATCCTTCACCAGGCGCTTGGTGCCCCGGCACTCGGGGAAGCCGCTGCAGGCCAAAAACTTGCCGTACTTGCCCACCTTGATGACCATGGGCCGGCCGCACAGGGGGCACAGCTCGCTGGAGGGCTCGTCGGGCACCTTGACCTTTTTGCCCTCCATGTTCTTTTCGGCGCTCTCCAGGCTGGACTCGAACTCCTTGTAAAAGCCGTCGATGGTCTTGCGCCAGTCGGCCTTGCCGCTCTCGATCTTATCCAGGTTCTTTTCCATCTGGGCGGAGAAGTCGACGTCCACGATGCGGGGGAACTGCTCCAGCATCAGGCTGTCCACGGTGCGGCCCAGGGGCGTGGGCTTGAGCTTTTTCTGGTCGCGCTCGACGTAGCCGCGGTCGATGATGGTGGTGATGATGGGCGCGTAGGTGGAGGGGCGGCCGATGCCGTTCTCTTCCAGCGCCTTGATCAGCGAGGCCTCGGTGTAGCGGGCGGGCGGCTGGGTGAACTTCTGCTCGCTCTTGAGCTGCTCGAGGGTGAGCGGCTGCCCCTGCTCCAGCGGGGGCAGGGCGGTCTCCTTCTTCTCCTTGTCCTCGACGGCCTCCTCGTACAGGGCGGTGAAGCCGTCGAAGGTGACGGTGAAGCCGCTGGCCTTGAAGCGGTAGCCCGCCGCGCAGACGGTGACCGAGACGGTGTCCATCTGGCAGTCGGCCATCTGGCTGGCCATAAAGCGGCTCCAGATCATGCGGTAGAGCTTGGCCGTGTCGCCGGAGATGCTCTTGTCCACCTCGTCCGGGGTCAGCGCCGGCATCGAAGGGCGGATGGCCTCGTGGGCGTCCTGGGCGGCGGTGGCGCTCTTGGTCTTCCAGGTGCGCTTATAGGGGCAGATATACTGTTCCCCATAGGCGCCCGCGATATATTCCTTCGCCGCGGCCACCGCCTCGTCCGAGATGCGCAGGCTGTCGGTACGCATATAGGTGATCAGGCCGACGGTGCCAAGCCCGGCGATGTCCACGCCCTCGTAGAGGGTCTGGGCGGCGCGCATGGTGCGCGTGGCGGTAAAGCCCAGCCGGCGCGAGGCCTCCTGCTGCAATGTGCTGGTGATGAAGGCCGGGGTGGGCTGCTTTGCGCGCTTGCCGCGCTTGAGCTCGCCCACGGTGTACTGCGCGCCCTCGAGGCCCTTTTCGATGGCGCGGGCCTCGGCCTCGGTCTTCGGCAGCAGCTTTTTGCCCTCCGCGTCGGCGGCCAGGCGCGCGGTGAACTTTTTGCCCCCGGCGCTCAGGGTGGCGTCCACGTTCCAGTATTCCTCGGGCTTGAAGGCCTCGATCTCCTTCTCGCGGTCGTCGATCAGGCGCACGGCCACGCTCTGCACGCGGCCGGCCGACAGGCCCCGGCGGATCTTCCGCCACAAAAAGGGGCTCAGCTTATAGCCCACCAGGCGGTCCAGCACGCGGCGGGCCTGCTGCGCGTTGAACAGGTCCTCGTTGATGGGGCGGGGATGGGCCATGTCCTCCTTGACGCCCTTTTTGGTGATCTCGTCGAAGGTGACGCGGTTGGGCTGGGCGGGGTCGATGCCCAGCAGCTTTGCCAGGTGCCAGCTGATGGCCTCGCCCTCGCGGTCGGGGTCGGTGGCCAG
>CALXGZ010000037.1 GCA_944387975.1 uncultured Faecalibacterium sp. | reverse complement strand
CCGGCTTGTAGGCGGCCAGCAGCTCCTGCTTGTAGGCGTAGAGGTTGAGGGAGTTGTCCTCGCTCTTGCCGGTGACGGGCTTGTCGCAGCGGTTGCCCGAGATGTACTTGCGGCCGTCGGCGAAGGTGTTGACGGTCAGCTGGCAGTGGTTGCCGCAGCCGCCGCACTTGACGCTGACCACCTTCTGGGTGAAGGCCTCCAGCTCTTCCCGGCCCATCACCGTCGAGCTGGCGCGCCCCTGCTTCTGGCTGCGGCGCTGGCCGTAGAGAGCCGCGCCGTAAGCGCCCATCAGGCCGGCGATGTCGGGGCGGATGACCTCGACCCCCATCTCCTTTTCAAAGGCGCGCAGGACGGCCTCGTTGTAGAAGGTGCCGCCCTGCACCACGATCTTGCGGCCCAGCTCCTCGGGGCTGGAGGCGCGGATGACCTTGTAGAGGGCGTTCTTGACCACGCTGATGGACAGCCCGGCGCTGATGTTCTCGATGCTGGCGCCGTCCTTCTGGGCCTGCTTGACCGAGCTGTTCATAAAGACGGTGCAGCGGCTGCCCAGGTCCACCGGGCGGTCGGCGAAGAGGCCGAGGGCCGCGAACTCCTTGACGTCATAGCCCAGCGCCTGGGCAAAGGTCTGCAAAAAGCTGCCGCAGCCCGACGAGCAGGCCTCGTTCAGGAAGATGTTGCTGATGGCGCCGTCCTCGATCTTGAAGCACTTCATGTCCTGGCCGCCGATGTCGATGATGAAGTCCACGTCGGGCATGAAGTATTTGGCGGCCGTGAAGTGGGCCACCGTCTCGACCAGGCCGTAGTCGCAGCGGAAGGCGTTCTTGACCAGGTCCTCGCCATAGCCGGTGGTGGTGACGCTGGCCACCTGCAGGCCGGGGTGCTCGCTGTAGATCTTGAGCAGCTGCTCCCGGATCAGGGGCAGCGGGTTGCCGAGGTTGGGCTGGTAGTTGGTGTAGAGGATGTGGCTGTTCTGGTCCACCACCACCAGCTTGACGGTGGTGGAGCCAGAGTCGATGCCGATGTGGACGGGGCCGCACTGCGCCCCGAAGGGGACGCAGGGCACGCTGTGGGACATATGCCGCGCGTGGAAGGCCTCATACTCCTCCTTATTGGCGAAGAGGGGCGGCTCGCTGGCGTAGGTGGCGGTGGCGGCGTAGGCGTCCAGCGCGTCGGCCACCTCGGACAGGACGAAGCTCTTGTCGGCATAGAGGGCCGCGCCCAGCGCCACATAGAGCAGGCTGTTCTCGGGGCAGGTGCCGGTGACGCCCAGCGCCTCGTCAAAGCTCTGGCGCAGCACGGTGCTGAAGGTGAGCGGCCCGCCCAGGTACAGCACGCTGCTCTGGATGGGCCGGCCCTGGGCCAGACCGGCGATGGTCTGGCTGACCACCGCCTTGTAGATGCTGGCGGCGATGTCCTCGGCCCGCGCGCCCTGGTTGATCAGGGGCTGGACGTCGCTCTTGGCAAAGACGCCGCAGCGGGAGGCGATGGTGTAGGTGCGCTGGGCGCCCTCGGCCGCCTTGTTCATCTCGTCGGCGCTCATCTTGAGCAGGGTTGCCATCTGGTCGATGAAGGCGCCGGTGCCGCCGGCACAGCTGCCGTTCATCCGCACCTCGGTGCCGCCGGTCAAAAAGAGGATCTTGGCATCCTCGCCGCCCAGCTCGATCACACAGTCGGTGCCGGGCACATAGCGCTTGACCGCCACCCGCGTCGAGAACACCTCCTGCACGAAGGGCACGCCGCAGCTGTCGGCCAGGCCCATGCCCGCCGACCCCGAGATGCTCAGCAGCGCCTTCGCGCCGTGGAGATATTCGCTGTCGATCCGGCGCAGCAGCTCCTGCGCCTTCTCCAAAATATGGCTGTAATGACGCTCATAGGTCGAATACAGCAGCTTTTCCTTTTCATCCAGCACGGCGCACTTGATGGTCGTGCTGCCGATATCAAGACCAACTCTCAAGTTTTGATCCTCCTGTATGCCTTGGGGGACACAGCGGCCCGCCGCAGGTCGTTCGACAACAAACAATGTTGTCCGTTCACATACGATGTCATTATATCGAATTTTTTTGTCAGATGCAATCGGCTGATTCCATTTTACACAAAAAAAACAGTTTCTCCTTATACAAAAAGCAAATATTCTGTGAATGACGCCTCTTTTTCGCCAAAAAGTCTTGCAAGGTGCTTTTTTTCGCTGTATGCTAAGGATATGCTCCCCTGCAGGCGGGGTCTTGTGCCTGTCAGCGGCACATTTTGCCTATTTTTCTGTATTGCATCGGGGCCGGCGCTTTATTAAAATAAGGCTGTAGCCTCATCGCGCCCGGACTTTACGGCATTTGCGGCAAAATACAAGATGGTAATTTGCAGGAGGAGAATCATACCATGAGACCATATCTGCCATTAACAAGGGAATTTTCCGCTATTGAAGAGTTACAGCAGCCCTACCGGCTGACCTACGCGCTGGACGCCGCCGACGGCGTCTGCCGCCTGCGTTTATCCCGCAGCGGGCAGGACGCCTGCAGCGACAGCCTTGTCCTGGACGCCTCGCCGCAGCGTTGCTATGCGCTTTTGCTCTATCTCTATGAGAACTGCGTCCAGCCCGAGATCTGGCGGGACGTGATCGAAGAGCGCTATCCCCTGTCCCGACAGACGACGCCGGGCCAGGGCAGAAAGGACGTGGTCCCCCTTGAAGGCTGACCCCTCCACCCTGTGGTTCGCCGTGGTGAGCTATGACCAGCGCTTCCTCCGTGTGTGTCAGAGCTACCTGCGCTGCACGGGCTGGCGGCCGGCCCGCTGTGACGTCTACCAGTCGGGGCAGGCCCTGCTGGACGCCCTCCAAAAAGGCCAGCCCTACCGCGTGGTCCTGCTGGACAACCAGACGGCGGACATGGACTGCGTCACGTTCTGCCGGCAGCTGCGCCATCTGGACCCCTCCTGCCGGCCCTGGCTGGTCAGCACCCCCTGTCAAGTCGCGGACGGTCCGGGCGGGCCGCCCGAGCTGTCCGCCCTGTCCACCATGCTGCTCGACCTGCAGGCCATCCTGCACACCTTCGACCCCGACCACAGCGCCCTGCGCCGCCTTCTGGACGAGCTGGGCTTTGAAGTCGGCGCGCAGGGCGGCGAGTACATGTGGGAGGCCTGCTGCATCATCGCGGACAGCGACATCCACCTGGCCGTCCGCAAGGACGTCCTGCTGCCGGTCAGCGAGCGGCACCACGTCACCGACCTGGCCATCGACAGCGGCATCCGCCGTGCCATCGCGCGGCTGGAGGCCGCAGGCCGGCCCGGCTGGCTCGCCTTCAAGGCACGGCACCAGCCCAAGGGCGGCAGATTTTCCACCGGCCGCTTCCTCTATGCTATCAAGGACGACCTGCTCCACCCGCAGCAGGCCGAGCCGCCACCATTATCAGAAGGAGACAGCGATGAGCGAGAACCCCAGACGATCTGAGACCGCCGCCCCCGCCGGGCAGGCGGAGCTTCTGGCGCGCCTTCCCACCCGCGCGTTTGAAGAGGAGAGCCAGCGCGCGCTGGAGATGATCGAGCTGTGCCGCCACGCCATGGAACAGCAGCTGCTCTGCTGCACCGACCCCAGCCTCCAGCAGCTCCGCCTGCCGCTGGAGGACCTGTCGGTCTATGTCGGCCGGCTGGAACGGGCCACCCGCAGCCTGACCGCCCTGCTGCACTGCGTCCAGCAGGACGAGCAGCCCCGGCAGGAGGTGGTGGAGCTGTGCGCCTTCGCGCGGACCCTCTGCTCCGGGCAGGACGTCATCCGGGAGCAGCTGGGCATCCGCCTCCAGCTGGACTGCGCCGGCCTGGACGAACTGTACATCCACGCGGACAGGCGCTACCTGAACCGCATCTGCCTTCACCTGCTGTCCAACGCGCTGCGCGCCTGCACGCCGGAGGGCGGCACGGTCACCCTCGCCCTGCGGCCTCTGGGCAAGAACGGGGCCACCCTCACCCTGACCGACACCGGCTGCGGCCTGCCCGACGGCACCCTGGACGCCGCGCGGGAGAACCGCCGGCACTTCCTGGGCGGCCTTGGCGCCGGCCTGCTGCTGTGCGGGGAATACTGCCGTCTGGCGGGCTGGACGCTGGAGCTGCGCCCCCGCGCCCACGGCCGCGGCGCCGAGGCCCTGCTGACCATCCCCGCCCGAACAGCGGCGAACCCTTACCCCATCCTGCGCGCGCCGGATGCGTCCGACCTGCGGCGCGCCGGCCGCCGGCTCTGGTACGCCATGGCCTTCGAATTGAGCAGCGTCCCCGGGCTGGAGACGGCAAATTTCAAAATTCCCGCCGAACTCTCTTGACAATCCCGCCAAAAAGCGGTATAGTAATGAAGTCGCAGAAATCCCGGCTGCGCGCTGCGGCGCGGTGCCGTTCTGCTTTACATATGGGCCTGTAGCTCAGTTGGGAGAGCGTTCGGTTCGCATCCGAGAGGTCAAGGGTTCGAATCCCTCCAGGTCCACCATCAAGCCGCAGCGTTTCAGACGCTGCGGCGTTTCTTTTTGTCCGTTTTCGAGGTTTATCTTTCGCAGTAGGCAATTCTGGCGTGGGCTGTGTTCTTCGGCAGAATGCTCAGAGGATCGTCTGCTATTTCGTCTACAATGACGATGCCGGCATTCGAATCACAGTCCACCGTTTTGGGGGCTTGTTTAAGGTCCATCTGCCCTCTTTTTCCGGCGCTGTTGGCCATGGAATGAGCCTCAAACTCCTCCAGCGAAACCTTCAGGACGATTTCTACTTCATAGTCCCGCCCCACCCGGACTTCCTGGATGAACTGATGCAGGATAGCCTGCCGCTCGGCAAAATCTGCATTGTCGTAGACGTTGGCCCAAGTGAACAGATCGTCACAGTCCCGGCGCATCTTTTCAGATGCCTGTTCCAGGCTCTGCTGTTCGGCCTTTGCTGCCTGGAGTGCCTCGTGGGCCTGTGCCACGGCAGCCTTGTTTTCAGCCAGCAGCTCCGACAACATCTCACGGTCCAGGGTGCTGGTCCCACGGATGACCCGGATCGTTTCATCTTTCAGCACCTCCTGTTCCTGCCGTTTGATCTCCAGCTCTTTTTCAAGCCGCCGGACCTCCTGCTTGATGCGTTCCCGCTCTTTGCTGTGCATTTCCTCCAACAACTTTTTCCTGGAACACTCCCGGATTTCGGCAAACTTCATCCGAACAACGCTCTCTACGATGCCGTCCAGTTTGGTGACGCCATAGCCAGACTGTCCATCGCACTGGCCGGGGTGGCGGACGTTGTAATTACAACTGTAGCGGAACCTCTTTTCCCGCACGACAGAACCATCGGCGCGGATACGCTTCCGGGTGCTGCTGGTCAGGCTCATACGGTTTCCGCAGTGAGCACAAAAGACGATACCGCACAAAAGCGCCTGCGAGCTGAAGCTGACAGGGTTTGCCCCTTTCTCACGCTTGCGGGCCTGGCGTAACTCCTGCGCCCGCTCGAACAGCTCCGGTTCGATGATCCGCAGCTCCGGGCAGGCGGTTTCCACTTTACCGTTGATGAGGTA
>CALXGZ010000036.1 GCA_944387975.1 uncultured Faecalibacterium sp. | reverse complement strand
CCTGCATAGGGCGCGCGCTCCGCTTTCAAATCGCTATTTTCTTCATTTACCTTCTTATCATTTACCCTGCCTGCCCGAAAGGGCAAAAAACGGCGGCCCAACCTGCACGGGCCGCCGTTTTTGTTTTGTTTTACCTGTACAAGCGTACACCACACGAGAATAATAGTACACCATTAGTGCACATTATTTTCTATACACTAATGGTGTGAGGTGATCGGCATGACCGGGCTTGGGATCGAACTTGGCGCAAAAATCAAAGAGCTGCGCAACGGCAGAAATATCAGTCAATCTGAATTTGCCGAGCTGCTCGGCGTTACAAAATCGGCTGTATCCTCCTATGAAAACGGCACGCGCCTGCCGTCCTATGAAGTGCTTGTCAAGATCGGCAGGATCTTCAAAGTCAGCACCGATTATCTGCTTGGATGCAGCGCCGGCGCTTCCCTCAACGTTTCCGGCCTGACCGCCCGGCAGATCAGTACCCTGCAAGAGATCGTCGACGCCTACCTGGAATGCAACCGGCATACGCCACAGTAAAACCCCGCCGCAGCCTTGGGCCGCAGCGGGGTTCTTTTTATGATGCTTCTTGCGCGGCCGCGGCTGCTACGGCCTGGCGCACCTTGCCGGAGAAGTACAGCGTGCCGAGGGCGGCTACGGGGCCGCCGGCGGCAAGGGCCACGGCGCGGGCGACGGCGGCCGGGATGCTGCCGGCCGGCTCGGCCTGGCCGCCCAGGGCCGCGATGCGCGCGGCCAGCGCCGCCGCCGGGATGGCCCGGGGGCTGGGGGCCGTCACGGTCACGAAGCACTTTGCCAGCGGCAGCAGCAGGCGCAGCATCTCGTCCGCGTCCTTGTCGGCCATGATGCTGACCAAAAAGACGAACTTCTGCCCGGGGAAGAGGCTGCGCAGGCTCTCGGCCGTGGCGCGCATGCCATGGGCGTTGTGGCTGCCGTCCAGCAGGAAGGGCGGGTCCCGCCGCAGCAGCTCGAAGCGGCCGGGCCAGCGCACCTGCGCCAGCCCCTGGCGGATGGCGCTGTCCGGCACGGCCCAGCCCCGGCGGCGCAGCGCCCGCAGCGCCTCGATGGCGACGGCCGCGTTGCGGGGCTGGTAGCTGGCCAGCAGCGGCAGCGTCAGGCCGTCCAGCCCGTCGTAGTCGAAGCTTTGGCCCTCCAGCCCGGCGTCGTGAAGCGTCAGCTTTGAGAGATCCGCCACGGTCAGCGGGGCGTGGGCGGCCTGTGCCGCCGCCGCGATCACGCGGTCCGCCTCGGGCGCGCCGCCGTAGCTGACCACCGGGCTGCCCGGCTTGATGATGCCCGCCTTGGCCGCGGCGATGTCCGCCAGGGTGGGGCCCAGCTCCTTGACGTGGTCCATGCCCAGCGCGGTGATCACCGCGCACGCGGGCGGGTCGATGACGTTGGTGGAGTCCAGCGCGCCGCCCAGGCCCACCTCCAGCACCACGATATCGCAGCGCTGCTGCGCAAAGTACAGCATGCCCAGCGCGGTGATCAGCTCGAATTCGGTGGGCACGTCCGTCATGGCCGCGGCCGCGGGCCGCACCTGCTCCACCAGGCGCACCAGCGCATCGTCCGGGATGGGCGCGCCGTCCACCTGGATGCGCTCATTGAAGCGGATGATGTAGGGCGACGTAAACAGCCCCACCTTGTACCCGGCGCAGCGCAGGCAGCTGTCCAGCATGGCGGCGGTGCTGCCCTTGCCGTTGGTGCCGGCCACGTGCACGAAGCGCAGCTGCTTGTGGGGGTCGCCCAGGGCGGCCAGCAGCGCGCGGGTGCGGCTCAGGCCCGGCTTGTGGCCCTGCCAGTGGACCGCGTGGATGTAGTCGAGCGCTTCCTGATAGGTCATCATGAGCGCCTCCTGCCGTAAGCGCCCCGGGCCGCCGCCATCAGGGCGTGGTTGGCCAGCAGGATGCGCACCAGGACGAACTCGGCCCCGGCCAGGATCAGCGCGTTGGGCACGCGGGCGGCCAGCACCGCCCAGGCGTAGCCGTAGAACAGGTGCAGCGCCAGCGAGTTGAGGACCATCGAGCCGGTCACGTGCCCCAGCAGGATGCCCACGCCCAGGCGCAGCGCCTCGCTGCGGGCGGGCAGGCTGCGCCAACACCACCCGGCGACGAGGCCCACGGACCCCGCGCCCAAGGTGATCAGCGGGTTGACGGCGTAGCCGGCCAGCACGCCGCCGATGACATCGGCCACGGCCCCCACCGCGAAGCCGGCCCACGGCCCGTACAGGACCGCCGCCAGCACCACCGGCAGGCTGCCGAGGTTGAAGCGCAGAAAGCCGGTGGAGACGCTCAGCACGCGGCTGAACACGATGCTCATCGCCACCAGCAGCGCGCAGAAGGTGAGGATGCGGACGGAACGCGAGGAATGATTTGGATTCATACCGGTACCTCCTATTCTGAATCCAGATGCGGGAGGGCAGCAAAACGGCCCTCCCCCATGCGACGAACCGCACAAAGGAGGGCCGTGAAAACCGGCAGTATCCACACACGGGCCGCGGGCAAAGCCACGGCCCGCGCCCAGGTCCATGCAGCAGCGGGATGCAGGCTGTGCACCGCGGGAAAACTTCGCCTTCGTCCGCAGCACAACTCCCCGTTGATGCGGCACTTAACGCGCACAGCCTTACTCTGTTG
>CALXGZ010000035.1 GCA_944387975.1 uncultured Faecalibacterium sp. | reverse complement strand
CTTCCTCGTTGGACAGCTTCTCGAGGGACTGCTTGACGGCCTCGGCCGAGCCCTGGACGTCGGCCTTGACGACGATGGCCAGCTCCTTCATATCGTTCTGGGCCATCTGGGTGAACAGGTTATCCAGCGTGACCTTCTGGAACGCGGAGAACTGCTTTTCGCGGGCGGCGGCGGCGCGCTTTTCGGCCAGTTCACGGGCCAGGCGCTCGTCCTCGACGGCCTCGAACAGGTCGCCGGCCTCGGGCACGGCGGTCAGGCCGGTGATCTCCACGGGGGTCGAGGGGCCGGCCGTCTCGATGGCGCGGCCCTTGTCGTCGCGCATGGTGCGCACGCGGCCCACGGCGGTGCCGGCGATCAGCACGTCGCCGGCGCGCAGGGTGCCGTTCTGCACCAGCAGGGTGGCGACGGGGCCCTGGCCCTTGTCCAGGCGGGCCTCGACCACGGCGCCCTTGCCGCGGCGGTTGGGGTTGGCCTTCAGCTCCATGACTTCGGCCTCCAGGGCGATGCGCTCCAGCAGGTCGCCGATGCCCTGGCCGGTCAGGGCCGAGACGGGGATGCAGGCGGTGTCGCCGCCCCACTCCTCGGCGATCAGGCCGTACTTGGTCAGGTCCTCCATGACGCGCTCGGGGTTGGCGGTGGGTTTATCCATCTTGTTGATGGCCACGATCACCTTGACCCCCGCGGCCTTGGCGTGGTTGATGGACTCGATGGTCTGGGGCATGATGCCGTCGTCGGCCGCCACCACCAGCACGGCGATGTCGGTCATGTTCGCGCCGCGGGCGCGCATCGAGGTAAAGGCCTCGTGGCCCGGGGTATCCAGGAAGGTGATCAGGTCGTCGCCCACCTTGACCTGGTACGCGCCGATGGCCTGGGTGATGCCGCCGGCCTCGCCCGCGGTGACGTTGGTCTTGCGGATGGCGTCGAGGATGCTGGTCTTGCCGTGGTCGACGTGGCCCATGACGCACACGACCGGCGGCCGCGCCACCAGGTCGGCGGCGTTGTCCTCCTCCTGCACGAAGAGGCGCTCCTCGATGGTGACGTGCACCTCGTGCTCGACCTTGGCGCGGAACTCCTCGGCGATCAGCGACGCGGTGTCGAAGTCGATGACGTCGTTGATGGCGTGCATCTCGCCCATCTGCATGCACTTGGCGATGACCTTGCCGACCTGCTGCTTGAGGCGGGCGGCCAGCTCGGCGATGGTGATCTCGTCGGGGATGGACACCTTCAGCTGGGCGTTGCGGGCCTTTTCCAGCTGGATGCGCTGCATGCGCTCGGCCTCGGTCTCGCGCTTGCCCTTCTGGAACTGCTGGCGCTGGCGCTGGGTGCGCTGGCTGAACTTCTGCTTGTTGCCCTGCGGGGTGGGCTTGCGGCGGTTCTCGGTGTTCTTGGTGGAGGCCAGGTCGTCGTAGCGCACGTCGAAACGGTCCACGTTGACGTCGACGGTGCGGGTGTCCACCGTCACCTGGTTGCTCTCGCGCTTGACCTGCACGGCCTCGGCCGCGCTGCCCTTGGCGCCGGTCTCGCGCGCCAGCTCGCTGAAGGAGACGGTCTTTTCGTCGCGCTTCTTGTGGGGCTGCTGGGGCTGGTTCTTGCGGGCGTTCTGGGCGCCCTGGGCGTTCTGGCTGTTTTTGCCCTGGTTCTGGCCCTGGTTCTGGGGCTGCTTTGCGCCGTTGCCGCCGTTATTGTTATTGCCGCCCTTGCCGGCCTTGGGCTGGCCGTTCTGGGCGTTTTTGCCGCCGTTTTTGGCGCCCTTGGGGGCGTTTTCCTTGGCGGGGGCGGGCTTCGGCTCGGCCTTGGCGCTGTTCAAAAAGGCGGACAGGTCGGCCTCGCTGTTGTCGCGGCTGAGGCGGTCCAGCAGGGCGTTCAGCTCCTTTTCCTCCAGGACGGAGCTGTTCTTTTTATCCTTGACGCCGATGGCCGTCAGGATATCGAGGATCTTTCTGACGGGCAGGCCGGTGTCCTTGGCAAAATCAGTCACTTTATATTTTACGATCATTCAGTCATTTCCTCCTCGTGTTTGATGACGCCGCAAGCGTCCAGCCGGTCGTAGCAAAGCTTGGCCAGGTTGCGGTCGGTCACGGCGCAGACGGCCACCGGGCGGCGGCCCAGCAGGGCCAGCCGGTCCATGGCCAGCGGGGTGGGCAGCACGTCCACCAAATCGCCGATGTTGTTGCGCAGCCGCTGCACCGTTTTGGCGCTGGCGTCGGCGGCTGTCAGGACCAGCCACGCCTTGCCCTTGACGGCGGCTTCCTCCACCGCGTCGAAGCCCATCACCAGGCGGCCGGCCTTGCGCGCAAGGCTGACGGCCTGGAACAGGGCGTCCTCCGGCGGCAGGACCGGCTTGCGGGGGGCGGGGGTGTTATGCTTTGGCATCGTTTCCCTCCTTTGCGGCCTGGGCCCCGGCCAGCTGCGCGGCCAGCGTCGCGTAGACCTCGGCGGGGACGGGCTGTTCAAAGCTGCGCTCCAGCGCCTTTTTCTTTTGCGCCTTGGCAAGGCAGGCCGGGTCGGGGCAGAGGTAGGCCCCGCGCCCCGGCTTTTTGCCCACCGTGTCGATGCTGACAGTGCCGTCCGGGCCGCGCACCACGCGGACCAGCTCCTTTTTGGGGCGGCTGGTCTGGCAGCCGATGCACTGGCGCATGGGGATCTTTTTCTGTTTTTGCTGCTTTTGCGGCATCTGCTGTTCCTCCCCTGCTTATTCGGCGTCCGCGGGGGCCTCAGGCGCGGGGGCGGGGGCCGGGGCGGGCTTGTCTTCCTCCTCGCCGTAGTAGCCGCTCTCGGGCCGGATATCGATGTTGTAGCCGGTCAGCCGGGCGCACAGGCGGGCGTTCTGGCCCTTGTTGCCGATGGCCAGGCTCAGCTGGCCGTCCGGCACGGTGACGCGGCAGGAGCGGGTCTCGCCGGGCAGCAGCTCCACCTTCAGCACCTTGGCGGGGCTGAGGGCCGATGCGATGAAGGCCGCGGGGTCCTCGCTCCACTGCACGATGTCGATCTTCTCGCCGTGCAGGTGCTCGACCACGGCGGCCACGCGGTCGCCGCGGGGGCCGATGCAGGCCGAGACGGGGTTGACGTTGGCGTCGTGGGAGGCCACCGCCATTTTGGTGCGGGTGCCGGCCTCGCGGCTGATGGCCTTGACCTCGACGGTGCCGTCGAAGATCTCGGGCACCTCCAGCTCGAACAGGCGCTTGACCAGGCCCGGGTGGGTGCGGCTGATCATGACGCGGGGGCCGCGCTCGGTGCTGACCACGTCGATGACGTACACCTGCAGCTGCTGGCCCTCGGTGTAGGTCTCGCCGGGCACCTGCTCGCTGCGGGGCAGGATGGCCTCGCCCCCCTTGCCCATATCCACCGCCACGATGCCGCGCTCATGGTCGACGCGGGTGACGGTGGCCATGACGATGTCGTGGCTCTTGGACTGGATCTCGCTGAGCTGCTGGCTGCGCTCGGCCTCGCGGATGCCCTGGCGGATAACGTGCTTGGCGGTCTGGGCGGCGATGCGGCCGAACTCCCTCGTTTTGAGGGGGGTCACCACGCGGTCGCCGGGCTGGTAGGTGCGGCGCAGCGTCTGCGCCTTGCTGAGGGGGATCTGGGTGTGCTCGTTCTCCCAGTCCTCGTCGGCCACCACGTCCTGCACCAGCGCCACGTTGAACGCGCCCTTGTCGGGGTCGATCTCCACCGAGACGTTGTCGTCCTCCACGTCGTAGTTCTTTTTCACCGCGATGACGATCGCCGCCCGGATCTTCTCGATCAGGTATTCGGCGGTGATGCCGCGCTCATGTTCCAGCATGGTAAGCGCTTCGAAAAATTCATTGTTGCCTGCCATTTTCCAGTATTCCTCCCGGTATGTTTTTCTATCTCAAAAGTTCAGAACAGGTCTTCGTCGTCGCACAGCTGCGCCTTGCTGACGGCGGAAAGGTCCAGCTCCACCACGCCGGCCTCCGTCTCGAGGGCGATACGGCCGGCCTCGTGGGCGGCGAGGGCGCCTTCCAGCTCGCGGCGGCCGTCGGGGCCGGGGCGGTACAGCCGCAGGCGGACCTTCTGGCCCAGCAGCGCGTCGTAGTGCTCGGGCCGCGTCAGCCGGCGGCCCAGCCCGGGCGAGCCCACCTCCAGATAATAGCTCTGGGGGATGGGGTCGGCCTCGTCCAGCACGGGGTCCAGCGCATGGGAGACCGCCGCGCAGGTATCGGTATCCATCGGGCCGTCCCGGTCGATCAGCACCCGCAGGTACCAGTCGGGGCCTTCCTTTTCAAACACCACGTCCCACAGCCGCAGGCCCATACCCTCGACGATGGGGCGCACCAGCGCCTCGACGCGCTGGGCGGTACTGCCGCCCGCTTGCTTCGCCATGCTCAAAAACCTCCATATCAAACAAGAAAAGCGGACCTTGCGGCCCACTTTCCATTCAATCGTGTATTCGTACTATCAGAATATACCACACATCGGCGGAATATGCAAGGGTTTTTGCAAAAGTAGCGCGCCGCGGGGCTTGTCACTTGCCGCCGGTTGTGGTATTCTATCCATAAGGGTGCTGTCGATAAACGGCAAGCGGTGTGTACCCCCGGTCTAATCGGGGGGAACTTCTTTACCCCCCGATCCTGAAGAAAGGGGGGGTGACAATGGTTACTTATTCCGATCTCATCCAGACCGGCATTTTAGTCGTTGCCATTATTAGCCTGTTTTTCCAGGTTAATAAAAAATAAAAAGAAGTAACCGCCCAAGCTTTCCCGAGCAAGCGGTTACTTCTTTCAACCGACCGGGGGAGCCACCGTTTGTCCGGCAGCACCCGTTTCTATATCTATTATACCCCGGCCCGGCCGGGTTGTCAACCGCCCCCAGCCGCATGGCCGGGGGCTTTTTGCCGCCTTCCCTGGGCCGCTTTGGGCTTACAGCCCAAAAAGCCTGGCCATTTCCAGCAGCCCCTTCGCGCCGTCGGGCAGCTCAGGGGTAGTCTGGGGCAGCTTAGTGTCCTCTTCATACTTGCTGTCCGGCTTATAGTTGTCGGTATTCAAGCCTTCACTTGCCAGTTGCGCTTGCAATGCTTACCCCCCGGGTGTCAAGACACCCGGGAAAGTTTTTTGCGATTTTGCTTTATTTTGTAAAGCACCCCATTTTTGCAGCGCCCCACCTTGCGCCGCGCGCCCGCTTGGGCTATACTGGACACAGTATCACCTGAAAGGAAGGCAAACGCATTATGATCGAACACTTTGACAGCCTGTTGAAAAAATACGCCGACTTCATCGTCCGTGTGGGCACGAACGTGCAGCCCGGGCAGACGCTGATCATCTCCGCGCCCATCGCCGCGGCCCCGCTGGCCCGGCTGTGCGTAGCCAGCGCCTTTGACGCCGGCGCGCGGGACGTGCGCGTGGACTGGTCGGACGACGCCGTCACCCGCACCCGCATGGAAAAGGGCGACGAGGCGGCCCTGTGCGACGTGAAGCCCTACGTCCTGCGCAGCTACCTCGACTACGCCGAGAGCGAGGGCGGCGTCTGCGTGCTGAACCTGCTTGCCAGCGACCCCGCGGCCCTGGCCGGGCTGGACGCCGGCAAGGTCAGCCGGGTGAACGCCGCCCGCCGCAAGGCGCTGGCCCCCTGGCGCGTGTACACGATGAACGACCGGGTGCAGTGGTCCATCGCGGCCATGCCCTCCCCCGCCTGGGCGAAAAAGCTCTTCCCCGACCTTGCCGAAGAGGAAGCGGTGGAAAAGCTGTGGCAGCTGATCTTCGACACCTGCCGCGTCACCGGCGGCGACCCCGTGGGCGCGTGGCAGGCCCACCTGGCCCGGCTGGACGCCCTGCGCGAGAAGATGAACGCCCTCGACCTCGAGTCCGTCCACTTTGAAAGCGCCAACGGCACCGACCTGACCGTGGGCCTGGCGGACGGCGCCACCTGGGAGAGCGCCGGCTCGAAGAACGAGAAGGGCGTGCCCTTCCTGCCCAACATCCCCACCGAGGAAGTGTTCACCGCGCCCCACAAGGACAAGGTGGACGGCGTCGTCTACGGCACCAAGCCCTATATCCACGGCGGCCAGGCCATCAAGGGCTTCCACGTCACCTTTAAGGGCGGCAAGATCGTCGAGTACGGCGCGGAGGAGAACGAGGCCCTGCTGGGCGAGGTGCTGGACACCGACGAGGGCGCGCGCCACATCGGCGAGGTGGCGCTGGTGCCGGCCTCCAGCCCCATCAACCGCAGCGGCGTCATCTTCTACAACACCCTCTTTGATGAGAACGCCTCCTGCCACATCGCCTTCGGCGCAAGCTACCCGGGCACCACCCGCGGCGGCACCGCCCTGACCGAGGAAGAGCTGCTGGCCCGCGGCATGAACCAGTCCCTGATCCACGAGGACGTGATGATCGGCGCGGCCGACACCCGCATCACCGGCCATACCCGCGGCGGCCGCGACGTCGCCCTGTTCGAAAAGGGCGAATGGGTGCTGTAAGGCTTGCCATTTTGCGCCTGACATGGTAAAGTAGAGGGGTACTGCGCCCGGGGACGCCGGGCCGACACACACGACACGGCAAACCAGCCGCGGACGGAAAGGATGTATGTAGAATGGAACACAGCGAAAAGACACTCGATATGATCGTGGCCCTGTGCAAGAACCGGGGCTTCGTTTTCCCCGGCTCCGAGATCTACGGCGGCCTGGCCAACAGCTGGGACTACGGCCCCCTCGGCGTCGAGTTCAAGAACAACGTCAAGAAGG
>CALXGZ010000034.1 GCA_944387975.1 uncultured Faecalibacterium sp. | reverse complement strand
ACCCTCAGCGAGCTGGACTACGCCGTGCGCACCCTGCGCAACGCCGGGGCGGCCAGCCTGCTGTTCGACCTGCGCGACAACGCCGGCGGCCTGCTGGACGCCGCGCTGGAGTGCATCGACCTGCTTTGCCCTGAGGGCGTGATGGCCTGGGCCGAGAGCCGCGACGGCACGCGCGAGACGCTGGGCACCAGCAGCGGCGACAGCGTCGTGGAGCTGCCCATGGTCTGCCTGGTGAACGGAGGCACCGCCAGCGCGGCCGAGCTGTTCGCCAGCTGCCTGCGGGATATGAGCGGCGCGCGCCTGGTGGGCGCCGCCACCTACGGCAAGGGCACCATCCAGAGCAGCCCCCAGCGCCTGAGCGACGGCAGCGCCGTGGTGGTCACGGTGGCAAGGCTGATCGCCTCGAACGGCGAGAGCTTCGACACCACGGGCCTGACCGTGGACGTCGAGCGCGCGCTGAACAGCGACGAGCAGGGCGCTTTCTACGACTTTACCCTCGAGAACGACCCGCAGATCCTGCGGGCCGTGGCCACCGCGCAGGCCTTGACCGGCAGCGCCACGCTGGGCAGCGTCAACGCCGCCCCCAGCGAAGACGCCGCCCCCACGGAGGAGGACGCCGCCGCGAGCAGCGAAGAGACGGCCCCCGCCGAAGACACCGCGGCCAGCGAAGAGAGCGCCGCCAGCGAGGCCGAAGCCGCCGGCGAGACCGAGACCGGGGACGAGGCCGCCTGAGCCGCCCCGAACGCAGCACCCAAGCCCCCCGGCCGAAAGCGGGGGGCTTTTTACAGACCATGGAAAGGAGCCCTTATGGAGCTGACCGACCTTGCCACCATACGCGCCCTGTGCGAAAAATACGACTTTGCCCTGTCGAAGGGCTTTGGGCAGAACTTCATCGTCAACCCGGGCGTGCCGCCCAAGATCGTGGACGCCGCGGGCATCGACCGCAGCTTCGGCGTGCTGGAGATCGGCCCCGGCATCGGCGTGCTGACGAAGGAGCTGGCCCGCCGCGCCGGCAAGGTGGTGGCCGTCGAGGTGGACAAGCGCCTGCCCCCCGTGCTGGAGGAGACGCTGGCCGGCTTCGACAACGTCAAGGTGGTCTTGCAGGACGTATTGAAGGCTGACCTGCGGGCCCTGATGGCCGAGGAGTTCGCCGGTATGCCGGTGGCCGTGTGCGCCAATTTGCCCTATTACATCACCAGCCCCATCATCATGAAGCTGCTGGAGGACAAGCTGCCCGTCCAGAATATCACCGTCATGGTGCAGAAGGAGGCCGCCGAGCGCCTGGCCGCTGAGCCCGGCACGCGGGCCGGCGGGGCGGTCAGCTGCGCGGTGCGCTATTACGCCGTGCCGCGGGTGATGTTCACGGTGCAGGCCGGCAGCTTTTACCCGGCCCCCAAGGTGACCAGCGCGGTGGTCCGGCTGGACATCCGCCAAAGCCCCGCGGTGCCCGTGCCGGACGAGAGGGCCTACTTCGCCCTGGTGCGGGCGGCCTTCGGCCAGCGGCGCAAGACCGCCGCCAACGCCATCGCCGCGGGGCTGGGCCTGCCGCGCCCGCAGGTGGCCGCCGCGCTGGAGGCCGCGGGCCTGGACGCGCGCGTGCGCCCCGAGCAGCTGACGCTTGCGGACTTCGCCGCAGTGGACGCCGCGCTGCGCGACGCGCGCCGCTGAGAAAGCGCTTGCCAAAACGCCGCCGCCGTGGTATACTGATACATGCCCACGCTGGTGTGGCGCAATGGCAGCGCAACTGATTTGTAATCAGTGGGTTGCAGGTTCAACTCCTGTCACCAGCTCCAAAAAAGAGCGGTAAGCCGTAAGGCCTGCCGCTCTTTTGGTTTTCTGGTGGGGGCACCCCTCTCAGTCTCGCCGCCCTTGCGGGCGTCTCGCCAGCTCCCCCGCGGGGGGAGCCAAGTGCACGCCCGTGGGTCTCCGGCCAACTGAGTGGTAAGGCGAAGTTTCTCAGGGCTTTACCTTACCACCAAGTTCGCCTTGTTCGACGCAGTTACACTTGCCTCCCCCCGCGGGGGAGGTGGCACAGGACGCGCGAGCGGACTGTGACGGAGAGGGGAGCCGGGCCGCTTTGTTATGGTTTGCATGGTTTACATGGTTTTTTAGATACCATGGTCTGACATGTTTTGACCCTTTTTTGCCCCTTTCCCAGGGGGCTAGAAAAACCATGAAAAGCATGTAAAACATGACGTTTATGTCAGGCGGGGCCGTATAGGGCGGGTTTGCGGATGATGGCGGGCCACAGTTGGGGACATCTAAGGTCGCATTTTCCGACCTTTGGATGACACGCCCGTCCTCGTTGGGCCAGGCTGTACAGGCCTGATTCGTTGATCAATGCGGTCTTGAACAGATTCCCGTTTTGGGAATCCGATATAGGAAAAGGGACCGCATTTCTGCGGCCCCTCATGGGATGAACATTTGGCAGGCGTACCCTTCTCCTGCATCTCTCGGGTTTCCCCTGTCAGTACCAGCGGCGTGTGGTCGGTACGAAATCTACCACCTCAAATGCCCATCTTATCCTATGTATATTGTAGCATTTTTATGCGGATTTGTCCAGTAGCGCTACTCTGCAAGGAGTGTCCAATCGAACAGTTAAAGAAAATCAAAAAGAGAGAAGTGTATATGCGCCCCTGGATGAAATGCTCGATATCTTGATTTTGCAAGGCCAAAACGATTATAAGCTCGAACAAAAACAGCTA
>CALXGZ010000033.1 GCA_944387975.1 uncultured Faecalibacterium sp. | reverse complement strand
GCCGTGAGGGAACGAGCTTATAACAATTTCCCTATGCGTCCTCTCAACTGGCGCTCTCCTAAACAGGTCCTTGACTCTTTTTCTTCTGTGTAACTGTGTAACACTTCATTGACAAACCTACAAAAATCGTCCCAGGCGGAAAAAACGCCGCACGCCCCCAAAAAAATCACAATTTGGCTCTTGCATGCGCGGCGGTTTCATGTATAATAGGGGGAGACTGTCCGCCGGATAAGAAAGGACGTCAAAACGAAAATTGGACCGGACTGCAATAAAGCGCGCCGCCCGCCCGTTTTCTAATCGCATTCGGGGCGAAAAACAAAGGTCCCCGCCCGGCCCCCTGGCAAAAAACGCCGGCCCGCCGGCAGCAAGTCAAAAAAGGGAAGACTCATGGAAAAGTACAGCGTAAAAAAGCCGTTTACCGTATTGGTCGCGGTCCTGATCGTGTTTTTGATGGGCTTTGTGTCGGTCACGAACCTGCGCACCGACCTGCTGCCCGAGATCAGCACCCCGTACCTGATGGTGGTGACCGTCTACCCCGGCGCCAGCCCCGAAAAGGTCGAGACCGAAGTGTCGGAGGTGCTGGAAAGCGCCCTCGGCACCGTCGCGGGCGTGTCGGAGATCACCTCCACCTCGGCCGAGAACTACAGCATCGTGCAGCTGAGCTTCGCGGCCGACACCGATATGAACAGCGCGATGGTCAAGGTGTCGAACACCCTGGACCAGAACGCCGACAGCCTGCCCGATATCTGCCTGACGCCCTCCATTCTGGAGCTGAGCATGGATATGAGCTCGCTGATGACGGTGGCGGTGGGCCGCGAGGGCAGCGATATCTATGAGCTGAGCGACTTTCTGGAAGAGAGCGTCATCCCCGAGCTGGAGCGCCAGGCGGGCGTGTCCAGCATCTCCACCACGGGCCTGATCAACCAGTATATCCAGGTGCAGCTGAACGAGCAGAAGATCGACGCGCTGAACGTTTTGCTGCTGGAACAGGTGGATACCCAGCTGTCGCTGGCAAAAGAGCAGCTGGACGCCGCGGCGGCCCAGCTGGCCGACGGCCGCGCCCAGCTGCAGCAGGCCATCGATACCTTCGGCAACGTCTTTGCTTCGGGCGTGGTCGAGCGGGTGGCGGGCATGGTCTCGGAGGCCACCGCGGAGATCCGCGATAAGGTCCAGACCCTGATGAACGCCATCGATAATCTGATCGCCTTCGTCAACGAGCCCGAGATCCGCGACGCCCTCGTCCGCGTACGGGACGGCCTGGCCGAGATCATGGACGAGATCGCCGACACCGGCCTGCGGGACATCGACGACCTGATCGACGTGGTGTCGAAGATCCGCGACATGACCGACGAGCTGACCATCGCCCTGCAGCAGCTGCAGCAGCGGCTGGACCAGGAGACCGGCGGCGACGGCTCCACCGCGGGCGACCTGTTCGATACGCTGCAGATCCAGGAGAGCTTGAACGTCGTCTACTCCACGATGGAAGACGTGCTCGACTCGCTGAACCGCGTGCCCGAGCTGCTGGACCAGTTCGAGACCGTCTACGCCGAGATGAGCCAGACCCAGCTGGAGGCCTACCTCCAGATCACCGAGGCCCAGCGCCAGGTGGACGAGGGCCAGGAACTGTACGACGAGTATGAGGCACAGTATGAGCAGGCCAAGTCCAGCGCCTTTGCCAACGCGGACGTGAACAACCTGCTGACCATCGATATCCTCAGCCAGCTGATCTACGCGCAGAACTTCTCGATGCCGGCCGGCTACATCGACGACAAGGACGACAACTCCTGGCTGCTGAAGGTCGGCGAGGAGTACGACAGCATCGAGGACCTGGAGGGCGCGCTGCTGCTGCACATCGAGGGCGTGACCGACGTGTACCTGTCCGACGTGGCGGACGTGGCCGTCGTGGACAACGCCGCCTCCTCCTTCACGCGGCTGAACGGCGAGCAGGCCGTGGTCCTGAACATCTACAAGAGCACCTCGGCCTCGGCCAACGCCGTCTCGGACGCCTGCCTGGCGGCCTTCGACAGCCTGGAGGCCCGCTACGAGGGGCTGAATTTCAGCGTGCTGTCCAACCAGGGCAACTACATCACCGTGCTGATCTCCAGCATCCTGTCCAGCATGGCGCAGGGCGCGGTGCTTGCCATTCTGATCCTGGCGCTCTTCCTCAAGGACGCCAAGCCCACCATCGTGGTCGGCGTCAGCATCCCCCTGTCGGTGCTGTTCGCCGTGGTCATGATGTATTTCACCGGCCTTGACCTGAACATCATGAGCCTGGGCGGCCTGTCCCTGGGCATCGGCATGCTGGTGGATAACTCCATCGTCGTCATCGAGAACATCTACCGCCTGCGCGCCCGCGGCGTTGCCGCCCCGCGCGCAGCCGTGCAGGGCACGCGGCAGGTCTTCGCCTCCATCGTGTCCTCGACTTTGACCTCCGTGTGCGTCTTCTTCCCCGTGGTGTTCACCAAGCAGATCACCCGGGAGCTGATGCTGCCCATGTGCCTGACCATCGGCTACTGCCTGATGGCCTCGCTGATCGTGGCCGTCACCGTGGTGCCGGCCTCGGCCTCCACCGTGCTGAAAAACGCCGAGGTGAAAAAGTGGCCCTGGTTCGATAAGATCCAGGATAAGTACGGCCATACCCTCGAGTGGTGCCTCGACCACAAGGCCGCGCCCCTGGGCGCGACGGTGGTGCTGCTGGCCTTCTGCGTGTGGCGCGTGGCCTCGATGGGCATGGTCATGCTGCCCGACGTCACCAGCACCGAGATCAGCATGAGCGTGTCCACCCCCGGCGACATGACGCGGGAGGAGTCCTACGCCATGGCCGGCGACATCCTGGAAATGGCCATGGGCCTGGAGATGGTGGAGGAAGTGGGCGTTACCACCGACACCACCATCTACGGCGTGGACGTGGGCATGCTGGGCAGCACGATCTCGAACCTGCTGTCCACCACCTCCACCGGCTACGGCACCTATGCCTATAACATCAAGCTGGAGGCCGGCGCCGGCGCGTCCGACGCGGCCCGCGTGGGGCAGGCCCTGGAAGAGGCCATGGCCGCCTACGACTGCACCAGCACCGTCACCATCGACGGCATCTCCGAGATCACCAGCCTGCTGGGCAGCGGCCTGTCCGTGACCATCTACGGCAACGACTTCGACACCCTGGACAGCCTGAGCGAGGCGGTCATCGGCATGATCAACGAGACCGAGGGCTTCGCCAACGCCAGCACCGGCCTGGGCGAGGGCGACCAGACCATCGAGCTGCACATCGATAAGGACAAGGCCCGCGCCGCCGGCCTGACCGTGGCCCAGGCCTACCAGGGCATCGCGGCGCAGCTGACCACCTCCACCGACTCCACCACCATCAGCATCAACGGCGAGAGCATGACCGTCCGCGTCGTGGACGACACCGACCCCCTGACCGTCGAGAACCTGATGGACATGACCTTCAACACCACCAACTACGCCGCCGACGGCAGCCAGGTGGCCGAGGTGCACACCCTGGGTGAATTCGCCGAGATCACCTACGGCACCACCCCCGACTCCATCAGCCGCGAGGACCAGACCCGCTGCATCACCGTCACGGCCGAGACGCTGGAGGGCTACAACACCACCGTGCAGGCCCGCCAGCTGCAGGAGAAGCTGGACGCGTGGAGCGCCTCCGGCGCCCTGCCCGAGGGCTACAGCGTCTCGCTCAGCGGCGAGACCAGCACCGTCAACGACATCATGAGCCAGATGTTCCAGTGGCTGGCGCTGGCGCTGCCCTTCGTGTATCTGGTCATGGTGGCGCAGTTCCAGAGCCTGCTGTCCCCCTTCATCGTCCTGTTCACCATCCCGCTGGCCTTCACCGGCGGCATGATCGGCCTGCTGGGCATCGGCGAGCAGCTGAGCATGATGAGCCTGATGGGCTTCATCGTGCTGATGGGCACCGTCGTCAACAACGGCATCCTCTTCGTGGATTACACCAACCAGCTGCGCCTGGGCGGCATGCAGCGCCGCGACGCCCTGATCGCCACCGGCAAGACCCGTATGCGCCCCATCCTGATGACGGCCCTGACCACCATCCTGGGCATGATGATGGTGCTGTTCAGCAACGATATGGCCAGCCAGCTGATGAGCAGCATGTCCATCGTCATCATCGGCGGCCTGACCTACGCCACCTTTATGACGCTGTACATCGTGCCCATGATGTACGATATCCTCTTCAAGCGGATGCCCCGTGTGGTGGACATCGGCAGCGAGGAGGACCTCGACGACGTCCCCGACGACGCGGCCGAGTACCTGGCCCAGCAGCCCGCGGATAAGCCTGCGGAAAGCTGACGCGCGACGCAAGGCCCCCTGCCTCCCCATCCGGGAGGCGGGGGCTTTTTTGTTTTCCGTAAAAATGCCCAAAGAACTCTCGAAAAATTATACCGCGAACACAAAATATTTCCTGCAAACCGGCCAATTTTGTGTTATAATCATAGAGAAAAGGATCGTTTATTGCATCTGGTCCACATTGGCCGGCGCGGCGCGGGCCTGTGAGGCGCGCGCTGGCGGAAGGAGGCAGACATCATGGCCAAGATCGAAACAAAACTGTTCGGGTTCACCCACAGCGGGGCCCCTGTCAACGAGTATATCCTCTCCAACCCCGGCGGGCTGTCGGTCAGCGTGCTGGACTACGGGGCGATCATCAAGAACATCATCGTCCCGGCGCGGCGCGGCCCGGTGGATGTGGTGCTGGGGCACGACACCATCCAGGAATATGAGCAGGACGACGCCACCTACTGCGGCGCTTTCGTGGGGCGCTACGCCAACCGCATCGAGGGCGCGGCCTTCACCCTCAACGGCAAGACCTACCAGCTGGAGGCCAACAACGGCCGCAACCACCTGCACGGCTGCTTTGCCCGCAAATCCTACGCGGTCAAGGCCTTTGGCGACACCCTGCTGCTGGAGGCCGAAAGCCCCGACGGCGAGGAGGGCTTCCCCGGCAACATGAAGATCGCGGTGCGCTACACCCTGACGCCGGACAACGCCTTCCGCATGGATTACCGCGTCTCGTCCGACGCCGACACCATCGTCAACCTGACCAACCACAGCTATTTCAACCTCAACGGCGGCGGCACCGTGCTGAACCAGCGCCTGAAGCTGTTCGCCTCCACCTACCTGGAGGGCAACGAGGAGACCTGCCCCACCGGGCGCATCCTGCCGGTGGCCGGCACGCCCATGGACTTTACCAAAGGCAAGGCCATCGGCCGCGACCTGGACCCCGGCTGCGAGCAGACCCGCCTGGTGGGCGGCGGCTACGACCACTGCTATGTCATCGACCGCCCGCGGGCCGGCGCGCGCCAGAGCATCTGCGCCTGGGCCACCTGCGACGAGAGCAACATCAGCATGAAGGTGTACACCACCCAGCCCGGCGTGCACCTGTACACCGGCAACTTTTTGCAGGACTGCCCCAGCCCCGGCAAGGGCCTGCGCCCCATGCAGAAGTACGGGGGCTTCGCCCTCGAGACCGAGCACTTCCCCTGCTCGCCCTCGCACCCGGAGTTCCCCTCCACCATCCTGCGGGCGGGCAAGGTGTTCCGTGTGTCGAACACGCTGCGCTTTTTCACCGGCAAACAGTGCGGCGTGATCTGACAGGGTAAAATCTTTCCATTCATGCGCGCGCAAAAAGCGCGCAGCGCCACGCAGCAAAACGGAACAAGGCAACAAAAATACATCTACAAAGCCGCGCCGGGCATGGAAAGCGCGCCCCGCTTGCGGTATGCTGTAGACAGAAAGCGCCGGGGGCGCGCCCCGGCCGGGCAAATTTTGACAGATTGATCGAGAGGATGGTTTGTTATGGCAATTTTGGTATCGGGCGGCGCCGGCTACATCGGCAGCCACACCTGCATCGAGCTGCTGGACGCGGGCTATGACATCGTCGTGGCGGACAACTTCTACAACTCCTGCCCCGTCGTGCTGGACCGCATCAAGCAGATCACCGGCAAGGACTTCCGCTTTTACGAGGCGGACATGACCAAGGCCGCCGACGTCGAGCGCATTTTCAGCGAGTGCCCCGACATCACCGCGGTCATCCAGTTCGCGGCCTACAAGGCTGTGGGCGAAAGCGTCCATAAGCCCATCGAGTATTACTCCAACAACCTCAACTGCACCCTGACCATCCTGGACGTCATGCGCCGGCACGACTGCCACAACTTCGTGTTCAGCTCGTCGGCCACGGTCTACGGCGACCCCGCCAGCGTGCCCATCACCGAGGACTTCCCCGTCGGCAACACCACCAACCCCTACGGCACCACCAAGGTGTTCACCGAGCGCATCCTGGCCGACGTGTGCAAGGCCGACCCCGCCCTGAACGTGGCGGTGCTGCGCTACTTCAACCCCATCGGCGCCCACAAGTCCGGCCTGATCGGCGAGGACCCCAACGGCATCCCCAACAACCTGATGCCCTACATCGCCAAGGTGGCCGTCGGCAAGCTGGAGAAGGTCCACGTCTTCGGCAACGACTACCCCACCCCCGACGGCACCG
>CALXGZ010000032.1 GCA_944387975.1 uncultured Faecalibacterium sp. | reverse complement strand
AAAATCGCAGGCGGCCAGGCGGGCGCTGCTGCGGCCGCAGCGCCGCGCCAGCACCAGCGCCTCGTATTCTTCCAGCGTGCCCCAGCCGCCCCCCGGCATCAGCAGAAGGTAGTCGCACAGGCGGAAGTTCGCCTCCAGCGGCAGCGCGGCCTCGGCGTTGGCCAGCGCCCGCTCCAGGCCGGGCCCTTCGGCCGCCGCAAAGCGTATGCCGTCCGATACCTCGGAGGAATCGGCCGAGGCCTCGGGCGCCTGGTACAGCAACCCCACCGTCCAGCCCTCCGCGCCCGGCTGCAGCAGCACCGCCCGCACCATGCTCTTTTCGGTGGTGTCGGTGCGGGCAAAGGCCAGGCAGAACGCCGCCAGCAGCCCGGCGGCAAGGCAGCGCAGCATGCGCGTTTGTCTTGGCATAGGCGCCCCCTCCTTCCGGCGTATTGCTGTCAGTATGCGCAAAGGTGGGCGAAATATCCCGCCCGCGCCCGATTGACCCGCCCGACGCCTTGTGCTACACTGGTACCAAGACCCACACACAAGCAAAGGAGAACCGCATATGCGCTATGATTTTACCTCCATCCTTGACCGCAGCGGCAAGGACGCCATCGCCGTGGACGGCCTGGGCCGCAACCCCGGCTTTGCCCCGGACGCCCCGCAGCCCGGCTTCGACGCCATCCCCATGTGGGTGGCGGACATGAACTTCGCCACCGTGCCCACCGTCACCGAGGCCCTGATCGAGCGGGCAAAGCACCCCGCCTACGGCTATTTCGAGACCTCGGACGCCTACTACGACGCCATCATCGACTGGCAGACGCGCCGCAACGGCTGCGACCCCGCCCTGCTGACGCGGGACTGCATCGGCTACGAGAACGGCGTGCTGGGCGGGGTGGTCTCGGCCCTGACCAGCTTCGCCAACCCCGGCGACCCCGTGCTGGTGCACAGCCCCACCTACATCGGCTTTACCAAGTCGCTGAAGAACAACGGCTTCGAGATCGTCCACTCCCCCCTTGTGCAGGACGCGGCGGGCGTCTGGCGCATGGACTACGCCGACATGGACCGCAAGCTGAAAGAGCGGCACATCCATGTGGCCATCCTGTGCAGCCCCCACAACCCCTGCGGCCGCGTCTGGACGCCGGAAGAGCTGGCCAAGGCCATGGAGGTCTTCAAGGCCAACGACTGCGTCGTCATCTCGGACGAGATCTGGTCCGACATCCTGCTCAACGGCCACAAGCACACCCCCACCCAGAGCGTCAGCGAGGACGCGCGCCGGCGCACCATCGCCCTCTACGCCCCCAGCAAGACCTTCAACCTGGCGGGCCTGGTGGGCAGCTACCACATCATCTACGACCCCTACCTGCGGGACCGCGTGCGCGCCAAATCCGGCAAGAGCCACTACAACAGCATGAACGTGCTGTCCATGCACGCCCTGGTGGGCGCTTACCGGCCCGAGGGCCACGTCTGGGTGGACGAGCTGTGCCAGGTGCTGTCCGGCAACGTCAACTACGCCTGCGACTACATCCGCGCGCACTTTGACGGCGTCGAGGTGGCAAAGCCCGAGGGCACCTACATGCTGTTCGCCGATTGCAGCGGCTGGTGCGCGGCCCACGGCAAGACCATCGAGGAGGTCGAAAAGGCCGCCTGGGCGGTGGGCGTCGCCGTGCAGGACGGGCGCATGTTCCACGGCCCCTGCGCCCTGCGGCTCAACCTGGCTTTGCCCCTTGCCCGCGTGCAGGAGGCCTTCCGCCGGCTGGACAAATACGTATTCAACGCCTGAGAGGGGGCGCTTTATGAAAACGATCTTCCTCCACGGCCTGGGCCAGAGCGCCCGGGACTGGCAGCCGGTGACGGCGCAGCTGGACTGTGCGCCCGCCGAGATCGACTGCCCGGAGCTGTTCTCCTGGGCGGAGCCGGGGCAGCTCACCTATTCAAACCTCCTGGCGGGCCTCGAGCGCCATTGCGGCGCGCAGCGCGAGCCCTTCCGCCTCTGCGGGCTGTCGCTGGGGGCGGTCCTCGCGCTGGACTACGCCATCCGCCACGCGGACGGGCCCGCAGCGCCCGCGGCCCTCGTCCTGGCCGGGGCGCAGTACAAGATCCCCACGGGCCTGATCGATCTGCAAAACCTGCTGTTCCGCCTGATGCCCCGGCGCGCCTTTGCGGAGCTGGGCGTCTCCAAGCAGGATTGCATCGGGCTGGCCCGCTCGATGCGCACCCTCGACCTGAGCCGGGGCCTGCGCCGCGTCGCCTGCCCGGCGGCCGTGCTCTGCGGCGAAAAGGACGCCGCCAACCTGAAAGCCTGCCGCCGGCTGGCGCGGCTGCTGCCGCAGGCAAAGCTCTATGTGCTGCCCGGCGCGGGGCATGAACTGAACGCCTGCGCGCCGGACGCCTTCGCCGCCGTCCTGCGGCGGGTGTAACAGGCACAAACAAAAAAGGCGTGCCGCCAAAGCACGCCTTTTTCTGGTGCGGGAGAAGAGGGTCGAACTCTCACTCTTTCGGAACTGGTGCCTAAAACCAGCGCGTCTGCCATTCCGCCACTCCCGCGCGAATACCCCTTTAGTCTACCAATCCGCGCGGGAAATGTCAATCCATAAATTCCAGCCAAAACGCGCCCGGCGCATCCAAGCGGCGTCCGGGCGCGTTTTTACAGGTTCTTCTCGACGTCCTGCCAGAGGGGGTTTGCCAGGATCTCGGCGCCGGGCCCGAGGAAGACGCGGCCCGCCTCTTCGTCCCCCTGCAGCCAGTAGCAGAACCAGGCCGTCATGTAGCCGTCGGGCCAGGGCAGCATCTCGGCGTGGTCCGCGCCGGCGCGGCGCGCCCGCAGCTTCGGCACCTCGTCCGGGATAAGGCTGTATATCTCCTCCTGCGACCACAGGGGCGCGATGGATACCTCCTGCGCCTCGGCGGCCACCTCGGGGCTGCCGGCCTCCCCGGCGTCCAGCAGGCCGGTGCCCGCCACCATCAGGCAGGGCACATCGATCGCGGCGGGGTCGTAGGCCCACTCGAGCGTGGCGGCGTACAGGCTGGACGGCGTGCTGGCCAGGTACAGGGCCTTGTAGCGCGCGCCGTTCGGCTGGCTCGTCACCGCGTTGATGGCCCCGATGGCCCCCTGGGAGTGCCCCGCCGAGCCCACGTTGTCCAGGTCCAGCTTGTGGTAGAAGGGGCCGGAGGGGTCCTCGTTCAGCTCCAGCAGCAGCTCCAGCGCGCCGTCCGAGGCGTCGCCGCTCCAGGCGTTCTGCATCTCGTTGCCGATCACCACAAAGCCCCAGGACGCCAAATGCCGGAACACCGGCACATAGCGCGTGGCCGGCACGCCGGTGCCGTTCGCCATCACGACGACGGGCCATTCCCGCTCCGGCTGGTCCCGGAGGGCGGCGGGGTACCATATCTCGTAGCGCTTGATCAGCACGTCCCGGGCGGGGTATTCGGCGTAGGCCACCTCATAGCTGCCCGGCGCGGTGTAGGCGGCCTCGAGCGCGCCGCCGGTCTGGGTCTGCTCGTAGTAATCCGCGTCCACGGAGGGCACGTCGTTGCTCCAGTCCTGCAGGGCGTTGACCACCGCCGCGCCCACCAGCACGGCGATCAGCATTTTTTGCAGCGTCTCAAGCATCGCGCCCGCCCCCTTCCAGCTCGCGCAGCAGCGCGTCGATCTGCGCCCGCGTTGCCAGCCCCAAACTGAAGGCCGTGGCGCTGCCGCAGGCGATCCCCAGGCGGAGGGCGCGGCCGTAATCGCCGCTTTGCAGCCAGCCGGCCAAAAAGCCCGCCAGCATGCTGTCCCCCGCCCCCACGCTGTTGACGGCCCGGCCCGTGGGGCAGCCGATGCGGCGGACCGCGCCGCCCTCGTCCAGCAGCAGCGCGCCCGCCCCGGCCATGCTGACCAGCACGTTGCGCGCGCCTTCAGCCTGCAGCTGCCGGGCGGCCGCGGCGATCTCGGCGTCGCCGTGCAGCGGCCTCCCCACGAGCCCGGCCAGCTCGTGGTGGTTCGGCTTGATCAGGAAGGGCCGGTACCCCAGCACGCCGGCCAGCAGCGGCCCGTCCGCGTCCACCGCGGCGCAGACCCCGCGGCCTTCCAGCCGCGCCAGGATGCGCCGGTAGGTATCCTGCGGCAGGCTGCCCGGGATGCTGCCCGCCAGCACCAGCACATCCCCCGGGCCGAGGGCGTCCAGCTTTGCGTCCAGCGCCGCCATCGCCTCCGGCGGGATGGCCGGGCCCCGGCCGTTCAGCTCGGACTCGCAGTCCGCCTTGATCTTGACGTTGATGCGCGTCATGCCTGCGGGCAAATGGACCAAGTCCGTGCGCAGCCCCGCGCCGGCCAGGCCCTGCTCCAGCCAGGCGCCGGTAGCCCCGGCCACAAAGCCCAGCGCCACGCTCTCGCAGCCCAGCTGCGCCAGCACCGCCGACACGTTGATGCCCTTGCCGCCGAACTGGTAGTCCTCCCCGGAGGCCCGGTTGACCGCCCCCGGCACAAAGGGCCCCTCCATCCGCAGCACATAGTCGATGGCGGGGTTGAAGGTCACGGTATAGATCACGGCAAAAAGCCCCCTTTTTTGTCAGAAATCTCTGCCCTTATTGTAACAGCGCGCCGGGCGCAAGTAAAGCGCTTTTGGGATAAATTCACAAAATCCGGGGCAAATCGCTTGGCCTTTCGGGCGTTCTATGAACAAACGCAGCCCCGCCGGGCAGAAAACGCCGGCGGGGCTGCTGCTTTGAGCGGGCCTCAGCCCGATTTTTTCATTTGTTCGCGGTGGTACTGCAGGGTGTAGAGCTGGTAGTAGCGGCCGCGCTTTTCCAGCAGCTGCTGGTGGGTGCCCTGCTCGATGATGCGCCCGTGGGACAGCACGATGATGTTGTCGGCGTGCTGGATGGTCGACAGGCGGTGCGCCACGATCAGCATCGTGCCCACCGAGCGCATCTTCTCCAGCGAATCCTGGATCAAAAGCTCGGTCTCGGTGTCGATGTTGGCGGTGGCCTCGTCCAGGATCATGACCGAGGGCTCGTGCAGGATGGTGCGCGCGAAGGAGATCAGCTGGCGCTGGCCGGCCGAGAAGTTGTTGCCGCGCTCCCGCACGGGCTCGTCCAGGCCGTGGTCCAGCTTGTCGATGAAGCGGTCGGCGTTGACGTAGCGGCACACCTCCATGATGCGTTCGTCGCTGTCGCCCTCGCGCCGCAGGACGATGTTGCTGCGGATGGTGCCCGAAAAGAGGAAGACGTCCTGCAGCATCTGGCCGAAGTGGCGGCGGATGCAGGAAATTTTGATCTTGCGGATGTCCACCCCGTCGATCAGGATCTGCCCGCGCTGGAACTCGTAGTTGCGGCAGATCAGCGAGAGGATGGTCGTCTTGCCCGAGCCGGTGGAGCCGACGAAGGCCACCGTCTGCCGCGGCTCGACGTGGAAGGAGACGCCCTTCAGCACCCACTCGCCCGGCACGTAGCTGAACCACACGTCCCGGAACTCGATCTCGCCCTTGATCTCCTCCAGCTCGATGGCGTCGGGGGCGTCCACCATCTTGGGTTTGAGGTCCAGGATGGAAAAGACCTTCTCCGACGAGGCCATGGCGGACTGCAGCCAGTTGAACTGCTCGGCCAGGTTCTGGATGGGGTTGTAGAACTTGGAGATGTACATATAGAAGGTGACGATGGTGCCGCCCGAGATGGTCTGCCCCAAAAAGGAGTGCCCGTCCAGGTAGCCCATGCCGCCCAGGTAGAACAGGCACAGCACCGAGCAGACGTACAGCATGTACACCAGCGGGCGGAACACGCCGAAGACGAAGATCTCGTCCCGCTTGGCCTTGCCCAGCGCCTCGCTGCGGCGGCGGAAGTCCTCCATGCGGGCGTCCTCGCGGCCGAAGATCTGGGTGATCTTGATGCCCGAGAGGTTCTCGGACAGGTAGGTGTTGATGTCGGTGGTGCGGTCCTTGACGCGGCGGTAGGCCCGGCGCGAGAATTTGCGGAAGATGACCGTGAACAGCACGATGAAGGGCACAAAGCACAGCACCATCAGCGTCAGCTCGTAGTTGACCAGCAGCATGGCCCCCAGGATGCCCAAAATGACGAAGCAGTTTTTGGCGAGGTTGACCAGCAGGTTCGTGAACATCATCGAGATGGCGTTGGTGTCGTTGGTCACGCGGGTGACCAGCTTGCCCACGGGGATCTCGTTCAGCTGCTCATGCGCGAGGGACTCGATGTGGGTGAACAGGTCCTCGCGCAGGTCCGAGATGATGCGCTGGCCGGCCTTTTGCAGGATGACGGCCTGGAAGTAGGAGCTGAGCATCGAGAACAGCAGGATGCCGGCGTACACCGCCACCATGCCGAACAGCTCGCTCAGCGCGAAATCCCCCACCAGCATCTCCTCGACATAGCCCACGATCAGGGGCGAAACGATGTCATACACGATGGAGAAGAGCATCAGCAGCCCCGCCGCGGCAAAGCTGCCCAGGTAGGGCCGGGCGTAATGGGCCAGGCGGCGGACGATCTCGCTGTCGGGGATGTTGCGCTCAAAGCCCATCGAGGTCTTTTTGTCCTTGACCGTGGCGTAGGCGAAGACCAGCAGGGCCGACACCGTGCCGATCAGCCCGCCCGCCAGCAGCAGCGGATTTACCTGTATCATTGGTTGCCACCTCCCAGCTCGTCTTCCAGGCGCTGCAGGTCCACCATCTTGCGGTAGTCCTCGCAGCGCGCGTACAGGGCGTCGTGGGCGCCCACGTCCACCACCTGCCCGTCATCGATGAATATGATCTTGTCCATCCGCTCCACCGTCGAGATGCGGTGGGCGATCAGGATGGTGGTCTTGCCGGCGCGCTCGGCGTTCAGGTTGTCGAGGATGACCTTCTCGGTGCTGGTGTCCACCGCCGAGACCGAGTCGTCCAAAATCAGCACAGGCGCGTCCATCAACAGGGCCCGCGCGATGGAGATGCGCTGCTTCTGCCCGCCCGAGACGGTCACGCCGCGCTCGCCCAGGACGGTGTTGTAGCCCTCCTTGAAGGCGGCCACGTTGTCGTGGACGTCGGCCAGGCGGGCCGCGTGCTCGATGGCGTCCTGCCCCGCCGCGTCGACGCCGAAGGCGATGTTGTGGGAGATGGTGTCCGAAAAGAGGAAGTTATCCTGCGGCACGTAGGCGCAGGCCGAGCGCACCGAGCGGATGGACAGGCTGTTGACGTCCTGCCCGTCCATGAACAAACTGCCGTCCGGCACGTTGTAGATGCGCAGGATCAGGTCCACGAGGGCGGTCTTGCCCGCGCCGGTCTTGCCCACGATGCCCACCCGCTCGCCCGCGCGGATGGTGAAGGAGACGTCCTTCAAGACGTCGAACTCGCCGTCCGGGTAGCGGAAGGTCAGGTGGCGGAACTCGATCTCGCCTCGGGCGTTCGCCAGATCGCGGACGCCGGGGCGGTCGGCCACGTCCACCGGCGCGTCCAGCAGCTCGGTGATGCGGTTGAGCGAGGCCTTGCCGCGGGAGGTCTTTTCGATCAGCATCGACACCGCCATGATGGGCCAGACGATGGCCGAAAAATAGCCGATGTACTCCACCAGCTGGCCGGCGTTGAAGCGCCCGGTGTAGACCAGGTACCCGCCGTAGCCCAGGATGACGCAGGTGACCGACTCGACAAAGAGGGTGACGAGGATGTTCAGCAGCGTGGAGATGCGGGTGTAGATGACGTTGATCTGCTCGTTTTCACGGTTCAGCTTGCGGAAGGCCATCAGCTCCTTCGTCTCCTTGACGAAGGCCTTGACCACCGCGATGCCGGAGAAATTCTCCTGCGCGAAGTCCGACAGGTCCGCGAAGGCCTGCTGCCGCTCTTCCCAGCGGCGGGTCATCACCCGGCCGACGATGCTGCCCACCAGGAACATCAAAAAGGCGGGGATCATGGCCATCAGCGTCAGGGACTGGTCCATCCGCCACATCTTGACGAAGGCCAGCAGCCCCAAAAACAGCGCGTCGCAGAACATCAGCACGCCGTCGCCGAAGCATTCCTGGATGGTCTCCAGGTCGTTGGTGTACAGGCTCATCAGGTTGCCGACCTTGTTCACCTGGTAGTATGCCTGGGACAGGTCCTTGCTGTGGTCGAACATGCGGTTGCGCAGCTCGGTCTCGACGCGGATGGCCGCGCCGAAAAAGCAGATGCGCCACAGAAAGCGCCCCACCACCATGCACGCCACGATGCCGATCATGGGCAGGCAGATGTTCTGCATCAGCACTTCCCTCGTGAAGGGCGTGGGCGCGCCCCCCACCAGCACCTGGCCGCTGTTCACCCCGTTGATCAGCATACGGTACAGCTCGGGGATGATCAGCTGCATGTAGTCCACCAGGATCAGCGCCGCGATGCCCAAAAGCAGCGTAGGCGCGTGGCGGAGGTAATAGCGGTTGATGTACTTGCCGAAGATCACATGATTCCCTCCTTTTTTGACTTACAAACAGAAAACGCCGGAACTGGCGCTGCGCGCCGGTACCGACGTTTTTCTATTCTGGAGCGGCCGACGAGGCTCGAACTCGCTACCTCCACCTTGGCAAGGTGGCGCTCTACCAGATGAGCTACGGCCGCATATGGTGCCTCCGATCGGAATCGAACCAATGACACGGGGA
>CALXGZ010000031.1 GCA_944387975.1 uncultured Faecalibacterium sp. | reverse complement strand
GGCGCGACACATAGCTCCGGCTGATGCCCAGAAGCTGCGCGGTCTCCAGCTGGGTCAGGGGCGGCTGGCCCGCCAGGCCGTAGCGCAGCAGCAGCAGCTGACGCTCGCGGGCGGGCAGCGTCTCCACCAGCGCGCGCAGGCGCCGCGCGTCGTCCTTTTGCTCGACGTTCTCCTCCATGCAGGCGCTGTCCTGCAGCAGGTCCGAGAGGGTCAGGGCCGAGTCGTCCTTGCCCGCGTCGAGGCCCTCCTGCAGCGACACGGTGGGCCCGGCCTTTTTGTCGCGCCGGAACTGCATGCGCAGCTCGTTTTCAATGCACCTGCTGGCGTAGGTCGAAAAGCGCGCCTTGCGGCTGCTGTCAAAGGTGCCGACGGCTTTGATCAGGCCGATGGTGCCGATGCTGATCAGGTCGTCCTGGTCGCCGGGCGCGGCGTAGTACTTTTTGGCGATGTGGGCCACCAGGCGCAGGTTGTGGCGGATGATCTTCTCGCGCGCGGCGGCGTCCCCGGCGCGCAGCGCCTCGAAGGCGGCCGCCTCCTCCCTGGGCGTCAGCGGCCGCGGGAAGCTGCCCGACTCCAGGTGCAGCGCCAGGTAGAGGAATTGGGCGTAGAAAAATTGCAGCAGGGCCAACAGCATACAAAAAGCCTCCTTTTCGCGTGGCGGGATACGTTCCGTTTTAATGTATGAGGCGGCCGCCGCGGATTTGAACGGGCGCGCCGCGCCTGTAAAAACGTTCAAAGAGGGCCTTCCTTTTCCGGCAAAGCTGTGCTAAAATAGACAAAAAGGGAAAGCGGGGGATACGATGGACCGTCTCGAAGCCTTTGAGGCCATGCTGGCCGGGCTGCAAAGCCAGGCGGCGTATGAACAGCAGCAGATGGAACGGCTGAAGGCCGCCGGCAAGGAGAAGTCGGCGACGTACCGCCAGTATCTCGGCAACCGGCTGCTGTACGGCCAGATGCTGGGGCTGTACCGCCAGTACGGCCTGATCGACTGAAAAGCCCCCGCCGGGCGGAAAGGAGCCGCACCATGAGCGATCTAACCTTGCAGGAACTGTGGCAGCAGGCCGCCGAGAAAAGCAGCGTGGAGGCCAAGTACAAGCAGCTGTGCGCCCGGCGCGATACGCTGGCCGCCCAGCTGCGCCAGCTGGAAAAGGCGGCGCGGGCCGAGCAGGCCGACGTCGACCGGCTGGAAAGGGGCAGCCTCGCGGCCTTTTTCTACCAGGCCATCGGCCGCATGGACGAAAAGCTGGACGAGGAGCGGCAGCAGGCCTGCGCCGCCCGGGTGCGCTACGACGCCGCCGCGCGGGAGATGGCCGCCATCCAACAGGACCTGCAGCGCCGCGAAGCCCGCCTTGCGCAGCTGGAAGGCTGCGAGGACCGCTACCGCCAGGCCCTGGCCGCCCGCGTGCGGCAGCTGAAGGCCGCCAGCGGCCCTGCCGCCCAGGAGCTGATGGAGTGCGAGACCCGCATCGAGGGCATACGCCTGCAAAAGCAGGAGCTGCGCGAGGCCATCGACGCGGGCAAGGCCGCCCTGCGCACCGCCGAAGCCGTGCTGGACAGCCTGGACAGCGCCGGCAGCTGGGGCGCCTGGGACGTGATGGGCGGGGGCCTGGCCGCAGACCTGGCCAAGTACAGCTGCATGGACGACGCGCAGGAGCAGGTGGAGCGGTTACAGGTGGAGCTGGGCCGCTTCAAGACCGAGCTGGCCGACGTCGAGATCAACGCGGAGCTGCAGGTGGCCGTGGACGGCTTTACCAAGTTCGCCGACTGCTTCTTCGACAACATCTTCACCGACTGGCAGGTGCTGCGCCACATCGAGCAGGCGCAGCAGCAGGTGCAGGACACCCAAAAGCAGATCCGGCGCGTGCTGTCCCGCCTCAAGCGCATGAGCGCCGACCTGGACGCCCAGCTGGAGGACGAGGGCGAAAAACGGGAGCAGATCGCCCTCGGCGCCGAATAAAGACCCCAGGCAGGGGGCCCGGCAGGGCCTCCTGTTTTTTGTGCGCGCAAAAAGGCCCCGCCTCCTCCCACGCTGGGGGGAAGCAGGGCCTTGCTCTGCGTGATGCCGGGTGCGGCGGATATGCGCGGGCGCGCGCTTAGCCCTTCACTTTCGAGAGGGCGTCGTTCACGGCCTCGATGATGCCGCTGCTGGAGAAGGTGGCGCCGGCCGCCGCGTCGACGTCGGTGGACTGCGCAGCGATGATGGCGTCGGGGATGGTCTCAAAGGCGGGGTCAGACACGCCGGCGGTCTCGCCGTGGGACAGCACTTCGATCTTGCTGATCTTGTCGCCGTCCATGGTGACCTTGACCTTGATGGTGCCGCCGAAGCCTTCGCCTTCGCCGATGTACTCGTTGTCGGCCAGGGTCTCCTCAGCGGGGGCGGCCTCGGCGCTCTCGGCGGGGGCCTCCATGTAGCCGAAGTGGACGTTCAGCAGCTCGGCGGTCTTCTTGGCCACGTCGGCGCTGACGCCGCCGCAGCGGGCCAGACGGCGGGGGTCGCTCATCTCGGCGATGCCGGCGGCGTCCATGAAGATGGTGACGCTGTCGTTGCAGTTGACGGACTTGGCGACGGTGGGGGTCTCGGCGGTGATCTCAGGCTGGTAGATGGGCAGGTTGGTGGAGGTGTACCAGTTGAACAGCTCCTTGGTGATGGCCGAGGCGTCCTCGGGGGTGCACATCAGGCCGATGATGGCGGCCGCGCCGCCCAGCGAGCCGCACAGCGAGCCCGCGCCGTAGCCGGTCTTGCCGTTGACGAACATCTCGGAGGGGATGGCCGTGTAGGGGAAGCCCACCTTCTCCTTCAGCTCGGTCAGCATGGCGTTGGTGACGGCAAAGCAGCAGCCGTTCTGGTAAAAGCTCTCGTAGGCGAGCTGCTCCACGCGGTCGAGGTCGAACTCGCAGGAGGGGTAGGGGTGCGCCGGGATCTCAGGCTCGGTCACGACGGGCTCGGCCTCGGCGGCAGGCTGCGAGGACGCCGCCACGGACGACGCGCTGGACGCGGGCTGCGAGCAGCCTGCCAGGCTGAGGAAGGCCAGCCCGCTCAGGGACAGGCCGGTCTTTTTCAGAAAGGTTCTGCGGGATTCAAATTTGGACATGATAGAAAAAGCCTCCTTCATTGTGTGCGGAACACATCAACTCTATTGTACACAATTTTGCGCGCCCGTCAATATGGATTTGCATATTTTGCCAAAAAAGCGCTAACCCTCCGCGCCCTCCGCGGCGTAGACCTGCCGCCCGCCGAGGTAGGTGGCGCGCACGGGGATGCTGTGCAGCGCCTCGGGCGCAGCGGCGAAGGGGTCCTGCCCCAACACCACGAAGTCGGCCAGGTACCCGGGGGCGATGCGGCCCTTGCAGCCCTCCTCAAAGCTGGCGCGGGCCCCGGCGATGGTGTAGCTGTCCAGCGCCTCGGCCAGCGTGAAGGCCTGCTGCGGCAGGTAGGGCCCCCGCCCGGCGAGGGTGCGGCGTGTGACCGCGCACTGGATGCCGGCCAGCACGTCGGGCTGCTCCACCGGGCAGTCGGAGCCGTTGCTGACGGTGACGCCGCGCTCCAGCAGCGTCTTCCAGCTGTAGCTGGTGGCGGCCAGCGCCGGGCCCACCCGGGCCTCGACGATCTGGATGTCGTAGTCGAGGAAGATGCTCTGGGCGTAGACGTGCAGGCCCAGCCGCGCGATGCGCTCCAGCTGGTCGGGGCGGGTGATCTGGCAGTGGACGATGCCGTGGCGGCAGTCCGGCCGGGGGTGGGCCGTCATGGCCGCTTCGAGGGCGTCCAGCACCCAGTCCAGGCACGCGTCGCCGATGGCGTGGGTGGCCGTCTGCAGGCCGTGGGCGTGGGCGTAGCCGATCATGGCGGCCAGCGCCTCGCGGCTGTACAGGGGCAGCCCCGTGACGCCGGGCGCGTCGGCGTAGGGCCGGCTGAGCAGGGCGGTGCGCGCGCCCAGCGCCCCGTCCCCGATGATCTTCACCGGCCCCGTCCGGTACAGGCTGCCGCCCTGGCCGGTGCGGCCGCCCCCCTCGGCAAAGGCGCGCAGCTCGTCCAGCGTGGCGAAGTTGCACTGCTCGTTGACGCGGACCGTCAGCGCCCCCTCGGCCGCCAGCTCGCGGTAGGCCTCGTCCACCACGGCGGGGGCCACGGCGCGGAAGGCGCTGTAGTCGTCGCTCTGGCTGCTGGTGACGCCCCGGGCGTTCAGCGCCCGGCAGGCGGCGCGCAGCATCGCCTTCAGCCCGGCCTTGTCCGGGGCGGGGATGGCGGCGTAGACCGGGTCCATCGCGTTGTCGAAAAAGCGGCCGTCGGGCACGCCGTCCCGCATGCCGATGCGGCCGCCCGCGGGCTGCGGCGTCGCGCCGGTGACGCCCAGCAGCGCCAGGGCCCGGCTGTTCACCACCAGGCAGTGGCCGCAGGCGCGCACCGCGCACACCGGTATCTCGGCCGAGACCTGGTCCAGGTCGTAGCGGTCGGGCATGCGCCGCGTGTCGGCAAACAGGTCCTGGTTCCAGCCGCGGCCCACCAGCCATGCGCCGTCCGCGCGCGGGTGCGCGGCCAGAAAGCTGCGCATGCACTCCAGCATACCGGCCAGGCTGCCGCTGTGCTGCGCCAGCGGGGGCATTTGCAGGATATAGCCGTACTCCAGCAGGTGCATGTGGCTGTCGTTGAAGCCGCTGCACACGAACTGCCCGCCCAGGTCCACCAGGCGGTCGCCCGGCCCGCGCAGGGCCAGGGCCCCGGCCTCGCTGCCGGCGTAGGTAAAGCGCCCGTCCTCCACGACGAAGGCCTGGGCCCGCTGCGGCCCGCCGGTGTAGACGGCGGCGTTGGTGTAGATCGTCCTCATAGCATACCTCCTGCGTGTCACTGCCCGGCCCACTCGCGCACAAGGGCCGCGATGGAGCGCACCGCCTCAAAGATGGCGGCCAGGGCGTCGATGTCCTCGTCCCGCATCACCGAGGCGGGGGCCGTGATGTCGTAGTCCCCGGCCAGGGCCCGGCCGGTCAGGTCAAAGTGCAGGCCCTGGCCGGGCAGGTCCACCAGCACGTGGCAGTGGAAGAACTCGGTCCAGAGGCTGCGCAGCGGGAAGCCCACGGCCACCTCGGCCCCGCCTGTGCTCTGCTTCGGGGCAAAGTAGAGGTAGCCCTCCAGCGCGCCCGCGGGCTGCACCCGCCGCACCGCCCCGGGGGCGAAGGCGCCGGCCGCGTAGCCGCCCATCCCGGCGACGGCCGGCGTGCTGCCCAGCAGCCGGGCCAGCTGCGCCTGGGTGACGTAATCCCCCAGGCCCCAGTCCGGGATCAGGGGCGCGACGGCGGGGTAGCGGGCGGTCAGCCCCGAGAGGAAGCTGCGGTACAGCTGCCGCACGTTCAGGTACACCGTGCCGTCCTTGACGTACAGGTCGGTGAAGGCCTGGTCCGCCCCGGGGGCCTGCTCCGACTGGAAAGCGTCGAGGGGGGTGTTGTACCAGCAGATATACAGGCTGTCGCCGCTCGTCTGGCCCGTGATGCTGCCGCTCAGCGCGTCCAGCGCCTCGAGGACATCGTAGGCCGGCGAGGGCCCGGCGGCGGTTGAGGTGACGGTGTAATCAAAGCCGAAGGCCGCGCCCTCCGCCAGGGCGGCGGCCCTGCCGCGGAGGAAGGCGTACAGCCCCGCCAGTACCAGGACGGCGGCGGCCAGCAGGATCAAAACCGCCCGCAGGACGGGGCGGCGCGTGGTGCGGTGTGCGCTCATGGAAAAAACCTCCTTTGGTCGGGGCGGCGGCCGGCAGGGGCCGCGCGCCGGTTTTCCCTTGTTTGCGGCGGGAAGATATGGTAAAATGGGCCTATCTTTTAAAAAGGAGCGGCTGCCATGAAACAAGGTCTATTGTCCCTGGCCCTGTGCGGGCTGTTTTTGCTGACCGCCTGCCAGAGCGAGGCGGTGCAGGAGGAGATATGGGAGCTGGAAGCCGAGGACGTCATGGTCTTTGCGGACGGGCAGACGGTGGACCGCTGGCGCGGCTACCAGGACGGCCTGCGGGAGCCCTGGGCGCTGTACGAGCTGGCCGACGGCACCGTGCTGCTGCAGGAGGACGACGTCAGCGGCCCCGAGGGCAGCGCGGCCTACGCGGCCCTCAGCGAGGAGGTGCAGGCCGCCGTCTCGGCCTGGTACCAGGGGGAGGGCAAACGCTATCAGCCGGGCCTGCTGCTGGCGCAGTGCTACATGCGCTGGCAGGAGGAGGGCCCGTCCGGCGCCTTCGAGCCCGGGCGCGTGTCCCAGTGGGCGGCGGCCACCGCCGCCAGCGAGGAGGTGGTCTACCTCACCACCACCGTGGAGGAGGCGGCAGACCCCGCAAACGCCCATGCCATACGCTACAGTGCGGCCTTCGACCGCGCCACAGGCCAGCGGCTGGATATCTGGGCCCTGTTCGCGCAGCCCGAAGCGCAGGCCCGGCTGGCCCTGGCTGCCGCCGCCGGGGACGACCCCGACGTCCAGGCGCGGCTTGCCGCCGCCATCGAGCCGGAGCACATCGTCTTTTACAGCGAGCACCTGGAGATCGATTTCCCGGCCGGCACCTTCGGCGAGCTGGACAGCAGCTACACCCTCTCGGTGGATTACAGCGCCCTTGCGGGCGTCCTCGACGCGCGGGCCGTGCCCGCGGCGGGGACGTAGCGCTGCCTTTATTATAGCGGACGGGGCGGCCCTGCGCAAGCGGGCCGCCCCCAAACTTTGCGGCCGCACACGGCAAAAGGCCCCGCAAGTTCCTTCGAACCTGCGGGGCCTCTCTGGCGGAAAGATGGGGATTCGAACCCCAGAACGCTTTTACACGTTACGCGATTTCCAGTCGCGCGCCTTAGACCAACTCAGCCATCTTTCCATCTAATTTACTTTGCCGCGCCGCTGAGCGCTCCACTATAATACCTGAAAATCCTGCTTTTGTCAAGACATTTTTTAAAAATTTTTTCAGGCCCCCTGCGTCTTGACGCGGCGGCCCGGCGGGGGTATCATGGTGCTGATAGCAAAGGGCGGCCCCGCGCCGCCCCGGATGGAACCAAGGAGGATGGATATGACTTACACAGACGTATTGACCAGCGCCCGGCAGAAGCTGGGCGATTCCTGCAAGGCCTGCCCGGTCTGCAACGGGGTGGCCTGCCGCAACCGCATCCCCGGCCCGGGGGCCAAGGGGGTGGGCGACACCGCCATCCGCAACTACGAAAAGTGGGCCGAGGTCCGCCTGAACATGGACACCCTGTGCCCGGGCGGCCCGGTGGACACCAGCTGCACGCTGTTCGGCCGCAGCTTCCGCTACCCCTTCTTCGCGGGGCCGGTGGGGGCGGTCAACCTGCACTATTCGGACGCCTACACCGACATGAGCTACAACGACGTGCTGGTGCGCGCCTGCGCGGCGGCCGGCATCGCGGCCTTCACCGGCGACGGTACCGACCCCAACGTGATGACCCAGGCCACCCGCGCCATCGCGGCGGCCGGGGGCCTGGGCGTGCCCACCATCAAGCCCTGGGACATCGACACCATCCGCGCCAAGATGGAGCAGGCCGAGGCCAGCGGCTGCTTTGCCGTGGCCATGGACGTGGACGCCGCGGGCCTGCCCTTTTTGAAAAACCGCAACCCGCCGGCCGGCAGCAAGAGCGTGGAGGAGCTGCGCGAGATCGTGGGCATCCTGAACAAGCCCTTCATCGTCAAGGGCGTGATGACCGTCAAGGGGGCCCGCAAGGCGCAGCAGGCCGGCGCGGCGGCCATCGTCGTGTCGAACCATGGCGGCCGCGTGCTGGACCAGTGCCCCGCCACCGCCGAGGTCCTGCCCGAGATCGTCTCGGCCCTGCGCGGCAGCGGCACGGCGGTGCTGGTGGACGGCGGCATCCGCAGCGGCACCGATATCTTCAAGGCGCTGGCCCTAGGCGCGCAGGGCGTGCTGATCGCCCGGCCCTTCGTCACGGCCGTCTACGGCGGCGGGGAAGAGGGCGTGCGCCTGTACGTCGAGAAGCTGGCCGGCGAGCTGGCCGACGCCATGCAGATGTGCGGCGCGCGCACCCTGGCCGATATCAGCCCCGATATGGTCCGCATCTGCAAGTAAATAAGCCCCGTTACAGCACAAGCGGCAGCCCACTGCGGGCCGCCGCTTTTTGCGTGGCGTTTATTTCAGCGTGCCGTCTAGGACCTGCCCGTAGTACCAGGGCCGCGGGGCGTGGAAGGTCTTGCCGCTCACCTCCGCCAGCGGGCTGGAAGCAGAAAAGCCGGGCATGACCAGCTCCCAGGCGCAGAGGGCCTGGTATTTCAGCTTGAGCTCCCGGTTGGCCGCGTTGTTGCCGTACTTGCTGTCCCCCAGGATAGGGCAGCCGATGCTGGCCATATGGGCGCGGATCTGGTGGGTGCGCCCGGTGATGAGCCGGACTTTCAGCAGGGCCAGCCGCCCCGACACCGCGATGGTCTCGTACTCGGTGCAGACCTCTTTGGC
>CALXGZ010000030.1 GCA_944387975.1 uncultured Faecalibacterium sp. | reverse complement strand
AAGACCATCATCGCCCAGCTGCACGACCGCCTGCAGGACGAGGGCATCAGCGAGGCGCTGATCCAGCACGTGGCCGACCGCCTGGGCCACGACCGCCGCTACGGCATCGACCCCAGCAAGATCAAGGCGGACCTGGGCTGGTACCCCGAGACCCCCTTTGAAAAGGGCATCGTGCTGACCATCGACTGGTACCTGGCGCACGAGGACTGGATGAACAACGTGACCAGCGGCAACTACCAGAAGTACTACGAGGAAATGTACAAGAACAAATAACGGCCCCGGCCCCTGCCTTCCCGCGCGGAGGGCGGGGGCCTTTTTGCATAAGCGCGCCCCCGGCCGGGCACACTAGCCGCAAAAGGCCCGCACCGGGCCGCTGCAAAGGGAGCGAAGTTATGAAGAGACTGTGTAAACCGACAAAACGCCTGGCCGCGCTGGCCGCGGCGGCCCTGCTGCTGGCAGGCTGCGGCGGCACGTCCAGCAGCATGTCCAGCTCGTCCGGGGCGGGCAGTATGGCGGGCGCGTCCGGCTCGTCTGGGGCGGGCGGCGGGGCCCAGGGCTGGAAGGCGGGCCTGGCCGTCCTGAGCGAGGGCGAGGACGGCGAGGCCGGGGGCGAAGTGCGCACCATCGCGGCGGCCGTCCTGCTGGACGGCGAGGGGCGCATCCTCCACGCGGTGGTGGATGAGCTGGAGACCAAGGTATCCGCGGCGGAGGGCGGCGGCGTGGCCCTGCCCGGCGATATGCGCACCAAGCGCCAGAAGGGCGACGAGGACTACCCCCTGGCGGCGGTGTCCGAGATCGGCAAGGGCTGGGCCGCCCAGGCAGACGCCCTGGCCAAACACCTGGAGGGCATGACCGCCAGCGAGGTGGCCGCCCTGGAGGTGGACGCGGAGGGCCATGCCGCCGACCCCGACCTGCTGGCCGGCTGCACCATCAAAGTGGACGGCTACCGGGACGCCATCGCCGAGGCCTGCCGCGCGGCGAAGCCCCTGTGAAAATAGATATTTTTTGCGGGAAGAAAAAGCCGCAGATTGTCCAAAAAGCCGCTTGCAATTTTATGCGTCCTGCACTATAATGTCAGCGTTCTGAAAAGCGTCCCACTCCCGGCGGAGCGGGGCGCTTTTCACGGGGAAGTATACTTGTATCCAAGGGAGGATGCGCCTATGACCAAAGACATGACCCAGGGCAGCCCGCTGCGGCTGATCCTGCTGTTTTCCGTGCCGCTGATGCTGGGCAGCCTGTTCCAGCAGTTTTACAACATGGCCGACACCATCATCGTGGGGCGCTTCGTCGGCGTCGAGGCGCTGGCCGCCGTGGGCAGCGTGGGCGGCCTGAGCTACCTTGTGCTGGGCTTTGTGAACGGCATCGCCTGCGGCTTTGCCATCCCGCTGGCGCGCTGTTTTGGGGCCAAGGACGGCGAGGGCATGCGCCGCTACACCGCCAACTCCGTGTGGCTGTCCATCGCCTTTGCAACGGTGCTGACGGTGCTGACGGTGGCCCTGACCCGGCCCATCCTGGTGCTGACCAACACCCCGGCCGACATCATCGACATGGCCGACGCCTACATCCGCACCATCTTTGCCGGCATCCCCTTCACGCTGCTGTACAACGTCACCAGCGCCTTCATGCGCGCGCTGGGCGACAGCCGCCGCCCGTTGTACTTTTTGATCGTGGCCAGCGTGCTGAACATCTTCCTCGATATCTTTTTCATCCTGGCCTTTGACGCCGGGGTCTTCGGCGCGGCGCTGGCCACCGTCATCAGCCAGGCCGTGGCCGGCCTGTGGAGCCTTGGGTACATGGTCAAACACTTCCGCATGCTGGGCTGGAGCCGCGAGGAGGGCCGCCTGAGCGCGGCCCACTGCGCCGACCTGTGCATGATGGGCCTGCCGATGGGCCTGCAGTGCAGCATCACGGCGGTGGGCAGCATCGTGCTGCAGGCCGCCGTCAACAGCCTGGGCAGCGCGGCGGTGGCCGCCATGACCGCCGGCAGCAAGGCCGGGCAGATCCTGTCCGTCCCGCTGGAGAGCATCGGCACCGCCATGACCACCTACACCAGCCAGAACCTGGGCGCGAACAGCCTGCTGCGGGTGCGGCAGGGCGTGCGCACGGCCCTGGGCATCGGCTGCCTGTACAGCGTGGCCTCCTTCGTCATCCTGCACTTTGCCGACCGGCTGCTGATCGGCCTGTTCCTGGACGCGAGCCAGGACGCCGGCGGCGCCATCATGGCCGACGCGCGCAGCTTCCTGTTCTGGAACAGCGCCTTCTACATCCCGCTGGCGGTGCTGATCGTGTACCGCTACTCGATCCAGGGGCTGGGCTTCTCGGGGCTGGCCATGTTCGCGGGCGTGTTTGAGATGTTCGCCCGCGGGCTGGTGGGCTTTTACCTGGTGCCGGTCTTCGGCTACTGGGCCGGCTGCATCGCCAGCCCGGTGGCGTGGTTCGCGGCCTGCTTCTTCCTGCTGCCGGCCTACCACCTGGTGCTGCGCCGCCTGTCCGGCGCGCAGCGCGCCGCCCCCCTGCGCGTCGCGCGGGCCAAAGGCTAAATAAAGCTAAATAAAAAAGTCCCGCCTGGCCGCCGGCCGGGTGGGACTTTTTCAATAGACAGACCTGAAAGAGGCGCACCCGTTTGGACGCGCCTCTTTCTGCCAGGCTGGGAGAGGGGATTCGGAATGGAGGAGGTTGTCGTGGGATCTGCCAGGGTTGGGGATCAGTCTTTCTTGATCTTGGTCAGGGCCTCGTTCAGCTGGCGCTTGACGTCGGCCGAGAAGGACTTGCCGGCCATCTTCATCATGTCGGTCAGGCGCATGGTGCCCATCATGCCGCCGGCGTTGTCGTCCGATTTGTTGCCCATCATGCTCATCAGGCTGCTGTGGGCGAAGATGTCCATCGCGTCCTTGATGACGACGGCCGTCTCGCTGTTGGCCAGCAGGTCGGTGACCTTGTCCTTGATGGAGTAGAAGCCCTCGGGGTAATTCAGGGGCTTGCGGGCCTCGCGTGCCTTCGGGTCGTCGAACCAGTTGGCGGCGTCGTTGCCCTCGGGCAGGTCGTAGGCGTAGTTGTGCTCGGCCACGCCGTTGAAGGCGGCGGTGTCGCTCACCTCGCCGCAGCTGGCGGTGACGGTGTTCGCGCCGTCCGCCAGGGCCACGTCCTTAAACACGGCGCAGTGGTCGACGGCCTCCAGCGTGCCCACCTCGGCGCCGTTCACGGTCAGGGTGACGGTGGGGCAGTTGGTGTAGACGGTGATGCTGCGCGCGCCGGGGGCGCGGTCCACAAAGCGGCTGCCGCTGATGTGCATCATGGGCTCGGTGGTCCAATAGGCCTGGTAGACGTAGAAGGGGTCCTTCTTCGTCTTGCGGTCGTAGGTGACAAGGCCCTTG
>CALXGZ010000029.1 GCA_944387975.1 uncultured Faecalibacterium sp. | reverse complement strand
TTCCCCGGCTATGAGGCCAAGCTGGACGGCGCACGCCGCCGCACCGGCCTGGGGGAGGCGGTGGTCACCGCCGTGGGCCGCATCGACGGCATCCGGGTGGCCGCCGGCGTCCTGGACAGCCGGTTCTTTATGGGCAGCATGAGCGCTGCCCTGGGTGAGAAGGTCACCCGCCTGGTGGAGTACGCCGACAAAAACAAGCTGCCCCTGATCCTCTTTTCGGCCAGCGGCGGCGCCCGGATGCAGGAGGGCATCCTCTCCCTGATGCAGATGGCCAAGACTTCCGCCGCCATTGAGCGGTTTTCGGAGCACGGCGGCCTCTACATCTCGGTGATGACCCACCCCACCACCGGCGGCGTCACCGCCAGCTTTGCCAGCCTGGGCGACATCATGCTGGCCGAGCCGGGGGCCCTCATCGGCTTCGCCGGGCCCCGGGTCATCGAGCAGACCATCGGCGAAAAGCTCCCCGAGGGCTTCCAGACCGCCGAGTATCTGCTGGAGCACGGTTTCCTGGACGCCATCGTCCCCCGTGCCCGTCTGCGCAGCACCTTGATCCGTCTGCTCAAACTCCATGGAAAAGGAGGCGATTCTCATGGCAAATGATCTGACCCCTGCCCAGCGTGTGGCGCTGGCCCGCCATGCGGACCGCCCCGGCACCCCCGACTTTGTCTCGGCATTGTTCACCGAGTTCTTTGAGCAGCGGGGCGACCGCACCTGCATGGACGACGGCGCCATCTACGGCGGCGTCGGCCTGTTCCACGGCAAGCCGGTGACCGTCATCGGCCACCGCAAGGGCCGCACCCTGGAGGAGCACGTGGCCTATCACTTCGGCATGCCCTCCCCCGAGGGCTACCGCAAGGCCCAGCGCCTGATGCTCCAGGCGGAGAAATTCCGCCGGCCCATCATCACCTTCATCGACACCGCCGGGGCTTACCCCGGCCTGGAGGCGGAGGCCCATGGCCAGGGCGAGGCCATCGCCAGCACCCTGGCGCTGTCCAGCCGGCTGACCGTCCCGGTGATCTCGGTGGTCACCGGCGAGGGCGGCAGCGGCGGCGCGCTGGCCCTGGGCGTGGGCAACCGCGTCCTGATGCTGGAGAACGCCGTCTATTCGGTCCTGTCCCCGGAGGGCTTCGCCGCCATCCTGTGGAAGGACGCCTCCCGGTCCAGCGAGGCCTGCGACGTCATGAAGCTGACCGCCGCCGACCTGCTGGAGCTGAAGGTCATCGACGGCATCATCCCCGAGCCGGAGGGCGGCGCACACACCGACCCCCAGGCTGTCTACCGCGCCCTGGATGAGGTGCTGGTCAAGGAGCTGGGCATCCTGTCCAAGCTCAGCGGCAGCGCCCTGGCGGCGGCTCGGTACAAGAAATTCCGCATGATGGGCGCCAACGCCCTGAGAAAGGAGCGCCTATGAGTGGGATCAAGCTGATGGGCACCGGGTCTGCGCTGCCTGCGCAGGAGGTGACCAACTTCGACCTGGAGAAAAAGGTGGACACCAGCGACGAGTGGATCGTCACCCGCACCGGCATTTCCAGCCGGCACTACTGCACCGGAGAGGAAAATCACCTGGGCCTGTGCACCGCCGCCGCCCGCCGGGCTCTGGAGAGCGCCGGCATCGGCCCCGAACAGATCGGCGTCTGCCTGGTGGCGACCCTGACCCAGGACACCATGACCCCCTCCACCGCCTGCGTGCTGCAGAAGGAGCTGGGGATGCCCGAGGACACCGTCTGCTTTGACCTGAACGCCGCCTGCGCCGGCTTTGTCTACGGCCTGCACACCGCCGAGTGCCTGCTGGCCGCCAGCGTGCGCAAGTACGCCCTGGTGATCGGCTGCGAAGTGCTCAGCCGGATCACCGATTTCACCGACCGCAGCACCTGCGTGCTGTTCGGCGACGGCGCCGGCGCCGCCGTGGTGGAGTGGAGAGAGGATTATCCCTCCCTGTGCGCCGTCATGGGCAGCCGCGGCAACCGGGAGGTCCTGATGATCCCCGGCGTCAACACCGGCGCTGCTTCCTACATTCACATGGACGGCAAAGAGGTTTTCCGCTTTGCGGTCGAGGTCCTGCCCCGGTGCGCCAAGGAAGTGGCCGCCAGGGCCGGCATCGGCCTGGACCAGGTGGACCACTTCGTCTTTCACCAGGCCAACCAGCGCATCCTTGATTTCGCCATCAAGAAGCTGCGCCTGGACCCCGAAAAATGCGCCGGCAACATTGCCCACACCGGCAATACCTCCGCTGCCAGCGTCCCCATCCTGCTGGATGAGCTGGTCCGTTCCGGCCAGCTGCACAGCGGCCAGAAGGTCCTGTGCGCGGGCTTCGGCGGCGGTCTGACCTGGGCCGGCGCTCTGCTTCAGCTTGCATAAGCAGCCTGACGCCCAACAAAGAAAAGGAGTTTAGTTAATATGAAGATCAATGAGCTTCTGGGGACTGAGTTCCCGATCATTCAGGGCGGCATGGCCAACATCGCCACCGGCGCTTTCGCCGCAGCCGTCTCCAACGCCGGCGCTCTGGGCCTGATCGGCTCGGGCGGCATGGACGCCGAGACCCTGCGCAAAGAGATCCGCACCGCCCGCGCTGCCACCGACAAGCCCTTCGGCGTCAACCTGATGCTGATGAACCCCCACATTGACGAGCTGGCCAAGGTCGTCGTGGAGGAGGGCGTCCAGGTGGTCACCACCGGCGCCGGCAACCCCGGCAAGTACGTCCCCGCCTGGAAGGAGGCCGGCATCAAGGTCTTCCCCGTGGTGGCCGCTCCCATCCTGGCCAAGCGCCTGGAGCGGTATGAGGTGGACGGCTTCATCGCCGAGGGCACCGAGAGCGGCGGCCATGTGGGCGAGATGACCACCATGGCCCTGGTGCCCCAGGTGGTGGACGCAGTCAGCGCCCCGGTCATCGCAGCCGGCGGCATCGCAGACGGCCGCCAGATGGCTGCCGCCTTCGCCCTGGGCGCCTGCGGCGTCCAGGTGGGCACCTGCCTGCTGGTCAGCCAGGAATGCCCCATCCATGAGAACTACAAGCTGGCCCTCATCAAGGCCGGCGCCAACGATACCGTCGTCACCGGCCGCTCCACCGGCGCACCCGTCCGCGTTCTGAAGAACAAGATGGCCCGCCAGTATCTGGAGATGGAGAAGGAGAACATGCCCCTGGCCGAGCGCGAAAAGCTGACCCTGGGCTCCCTGCGCCGCGCCGTCTTTGACGGCGACCTGGACACCGGCAGCTTCATGTCGGGCCAGGTGGCCGGTATGCTCACCGAGATCAAGCCTCTGCGCCAGATCTTTGAGGAAATGATGGCCGGCTGTGAGGCCACGATGAAAGGACTGCAGGCATGAAACTTGCATTTTTGTACGCAGGCCAGGGCAGCCAGCATCCCGGCATGGGGGCTGACCTGTACGAGGCCTACCCCGAGTTCCGGGCGGTGCTGGACGGCGCCGACGTGGGCTTTGACCTGAAAACCGTCTCCTTTACCGACCCCGACGGGGTCCTGAACCAGACCCAGTACACCCAGCCCTGCATGGTGGCCTTTGCCGCCGGCATGACCGCCATCCTGGCAAACAAGGGGATTCATCCCGACTATGCCGCCGGCCTGAGCCTGGGCGAGTATTCCGCCCTGGAGGCCGCCGGCGTGTTCACCGCCCGCCAGGCGGTGGAGCTGGCCGCATTCCGCGGCAAGGCCATGGCCGAGGCGGCCGCCGGCGTCCCCTGCGGGATGTCCGCCGTCCTGGGCCTGGACCGCGACACCCTGCGCCAGGCCTGTGAGGAGGCCTCGGACGAGGGCGTGGTCGAGATCGCCAACTACAACTGCCCCGGCCAGCTGGTCATCGGCGGCCACAAGGCCGCTGTGGACAAGGCCGCCGCACGGGCCAAGGAGCTGGGCGCCAAGCGCTGCCTGCCCCTGAAGGTCAGCGGCCCCTTCCACACCTCGCTGCTGGCCCCCGCCGGCGACGCCCTGCGGGAGAAGTTCACCCAGATCACCTTTGGCGAGATGAAGTTCCCGGTGCTGTTCAACTGCCTGGGCCATGAGATGGGGGAGGGGGACACCATCCCCGCCCTGCTGGAGCGTCAGGTCCAGTCCTCGGTCTACATGGAGGACACCATCCGCCGTCTGGCCGAGCTCGGCGTCGACCTCGTCGTCGAGATCGGCCCCGGCAAGGTGCTCAGCGGCTTTGTCAAAAAGACCGCCCCCGCCCTCAAGACCTGCGCGGTCGAGACCTGCGCCGACATCGACGCGCTGTGCGCGCTGCTGAAAGAGGAGGAGTAACACATGGCTTCCATGAACGGTAAGACCGCCGTCGTCACCGGCGGCTCCCGCGGGATCGGCCGGGCCATCTGCCTGGAACTGGCCCGCCGCGGCGCGAACGTCGTATTCTCCTACGCGGGGAACGCCGCCGCCGCTGAAAAGACCCTGGAAGAGCTGCGGGCCCTCGGGGTCGAGGCGCGGGCGGTGCAGGGCGATGTGACCGACCCTGCCGCCGCCAAGACCCTGATCGACACCGCCGTCAAGGAGCTGGGCGGCATCCACATCCTGGTCAACAACGCCGGCATCACCCGGGACGGCCTGGCCATGTCGATGAAGGACGAGGACTTCGACGCTGTGATCGAGACCAACCTCAAGGGCGCCTACCTGTGCATGAAGGCGGCCATTCGCCCCATGATGCGGGCCCGCTACGGCCGGATCGTCAACATGAGCTCGGTGGTGGCCCTGCGGGGCAACCCCGGCCAGATCAATTACTGCGCCAGCAAGGCCGGGCTGATCGGGATGACCAAGTCCCTGGCCAAAGAGCTGGGCAGCCGGGGCATCACCGTCAACGCGGTGGCCCCCGGCTACATCGCCACCGACATGACCGCAGCCCTGCCGGAGGCGGCCAAAGAGGCCATGCTGCACACCATCCCGGCCAACCGCCCCGGCGCCCCCGAGGACGTGGCCGCGGCCGTAGCCTTCCTGGCCTCGGAGGAGGCCGGCTACATCACCGGTCAGGTGCTGCAGGTGGACGGCGGCATGGGAATGTGAGGAGGAAGCAGTCAAGATGGAAAAACGCAGAGTAGTGATCACCGGCATGGGCACCGTCAACCCCATCGGCCACAACGTCGCCGAGAGCTGGCAGGCCGTCCGTGACGGGGTGTGCGGCATCGGGCCCATCACCCAGTACGATTCGTCCGCCCAGAAGGTCCACCTGGCCGCCGAGGTCAAGGACTGGGACCCCACCGCCGTCATCGATAAGCGGGAGGTCCGCCACATGGCCCGCTACACCCAGTTTGCGGTGGCGTCGGCCAAAGAGGCGGTGGCCGACAGCGGCGTCGACCTTGACAGCGTGGACCGCACCCGCTGCGGCGTCATCGTCTCCAGCGGCATCGGCGGCATCTCCACCACCGAGAGCGAGCAGACCCGCTGCCTGCAGCGCGGCTTCGACAAGGCGTCGCCCTTCTACATCCCCTCCAGCATCGCCAACATGGCGGCGGGGCAGATCGCCATCGCCTTCGGCTTCAAGGGCATGTGCACCTGCCCGGTGACGGCCTGCGCCGGCGGCTCGAACGCGGTGGGCGACGCCTTCCGCCACATCCGCGACGGCTACGCCGAGGTGATGCTGTGCGGCGGCGCGGAGGCCTGCGTGACCCCGCTGTCCATCGGCGGCTTTACCTCGATGCGCGCGCTGCACGTGGGCGACGACCCCGCCCGCGCCTCCATCCCCTTTGACGCGGAGCGCGACGGCTTCGTGATGGGCGAGGGCGCCGGCATCCTGCTGCTGGAAGAGTACGAGCACGCCAAGGCCCGCGGCGCGAAGATCTACGCCGAGGTGGTGGGCTACGGCGCCACCTGCGACGCGTACCACATCACCGCCCCGGCCCCGAACGGCGAGGGCGGCGCGCGCGCCATGCAGCAGGCGCTGGACGACGCCGGCGTCGCCGCAAGCGAGGTGGACTACATCAACGCGCACGGCACCTCGACCCCGCTGAACGATTCGGGCGAGACCGCCGCCATCAAGGCGGTGTTCGGCCAGCACGCCTACGAGCTGGCCGTCAGCTCGACCAAGTCCATGACCGGGCACATGCTGGGCGCGGCCGGCGCGGTGGAGGCCATCTTCACCGCCCTGGCGCTGGAGGACGGCTTCATCCCCGCCACCATCAACTACAAGACCCCCGACCCCGCCTGCGATCTGGACTACGTGCCGAACGAGGGCCGCAAGGCCGGGCTGCGCTACGCGCTGTCGAACTCGCTGGGCTTTGGCGGGCACAACGCCTGCGTGCTGTTCAAAAAGTGGGAGGGCTGAGCCATGATGCAGTATAATTCCGACCAGATCGCCAAGATCCTGCCGCACCGCTACCCCTTCGCCCTGGTGGACCGCATCGTCGACGGCGAGGAGGGCAAGTGGGCCAAGGGCATCAAGTGCGTCACCGTCAACGAGCCCTTTTTCCAGGGGCACTTCCCCCAGTACCACGTGATGCCGGGCGTGCTGATCGTCGAGGCGATGGCCCAGGTGGGCGGCGTGGCGCTGCTGTCCATGCCGCAGAACAAGGGCAAGCTGGCGCTGTTCGGCGGCATCAAGAACGCCCGCTTCCGCCGCCAGGTGACCCCCGGCGACGTGCTGGAGATCGAGTGCACCCTGACCAAGCAGAAAGGCCCGGTGGGCATCGGCGAGGCCAAGGCGACGGTGAACGGCCAGGTGGCCGCCACCGCCGAGCTGACCTTCGCGCTGATCGACCCGCCCGCTGCCCCCGCGTGTACCTGACGGGGACGGCGGCGCGCCGCGGCCCCTGTGGGAGGAACGCTATGCTGGAGCAGATCGTCAAAACGGCGTACAAGGAGTTCACGCTCCGCTTTTACCACGAGCTGTTCGCGCAGTTCCAGGACCAGGAGACCGGGCTGAGCGCGGCGGAGATCTTCGCCGCGGAGGCCATCCGGGCCCTGGGCAGCCCCACGGTCAACGAGTTCGCCGACTTTACGCACGTGTCGACCCCGAACGCGGCCTATAAGATCAACAGCCTGGTGCGCAAGGGCTATGTGGAAAAGACCCGCTCCGCCCAGGACAAGCGCGAGTACCTGCTGCGCGTTACCCAGAAGTACGAGACCTTTTGCGGCGCGGGCGACCGCGTACAGGACGCCGTCGCCCGCATCCGGGAGCGCTTTTCCCCCGAGGAGTGCGCCAAATCCGGCGAGATGCCCTCGGCCATCAGCCAGGAGCTGCTGCCCCTGGCCGGCGAAGCGCACAAAGCACAATGATACGCAAAAACGGACCGGTCAACAGCCGGTCCGTTTTTTTGCCCCCTCCGCCCCTCTTGACAAGCTTGCGCCAATATGATATGATTTTGATATCAACAAGATGCAAACACATCTGGACACAGGAGGTTATCAGCTATGTGTGAGAAGATTTTGCAGACCAAAAAGAACGGCATGGTCATGCTGCTTTTGATCCTGCTGGGCTACGTGGCCGCCGTCGCGGTGTTCGTAGCCTGCGGCGTGGCGCTGGACGGCGCGGAGGGCGCGGCCTTCGCGCTGGCTGTCGCGGGCATCGTGGCGGCGTGCGTGTACATCATCGCGGGCTTTTTCCTGCTGGCGGGCCTGAAGGTGCTCAAGCCGCAGGAGGCGCTGGTGCTGACGCTCTTCGGCGATTACATCGGCACGCTGAAGGGCGAGGGCTTTTACTGGGTGAACCCCTTCTGCACCGCGGTGAACCCCGCCGCCGGCACCCGCCTGAGCCAGAGCGGCGACGTGCAGAGCGGCGATGCCGCGGGACTGGCCGCCATGCTGGGCAAGGAAGCGGTCAATCAGGCCGCGGCCAAGGCCGCCGCCGAGGGCAAGCGCATCTCGCTCAAGCGCATGACGCTGAACAACGCCCGCCAGAAGATCAACGACTGCCTGGGCAACCCCGTTGAGATCGGCATCGCGGTCATCTGGCAGGTGAAGGACACCGCCAAGGCCGTGTTCAACGTGGACAACTACAAGGAATACCTCTCGCTGCAGTCCGACAGCGCCCTGCTCACCGTCGTGCGCATCTACCCCTACGACGTGGCCCCCGGCATCGACACCACCGGCGACGGCAAGCCGGACGACGGCAGCCTGCGTGGCTCCAGCGAGGTGGTGG
>CALXGZ010000028.1 GCA_944387975.1 uncultured Faecalibacterium sp. | reverse complement strand
GGGCGCGACCCATTTTACCCACTGGTTCCAGCCTTTGACCGGCGCGACCAGTGAAAAGCACGACAGCTTCCTCAGCCCGGTGGGCGACGGCACCGCCATCATGGAGTTCAGCGGCAAGGAGCTGGTGCGCGGCGAGCCCGACGCATCCTCCTTCCCCTCCGGCGGGCTGCGCGCCACCTGCGAGGCCCGGGGCTACACCGCCTGGGACCCCACCAGCTACGCCTTCGTGAAGGACGACGTGCTGTGCATCCCCACCGCTTTCATCAGCTACACGGGCGAGGCGCTGGACAAAAAGACCCCGCTGCTGCGCTCGATGAAGGCCCTGTCCGACCAGGCGCGGCGCATTTTGAAACTGTTCGGCAAAGAGGTGGACTACGTTTCCACCACCGTCGGCCCCGAGCAGGAATATTTCCTCGTGCGCAAGGAGGATTACGAGGCCCGCCAGGATCTGATTTTGACCGGCCGCACCCTCTTCGGCGCGCCCGCCGCCAAAGGCCAGGAACTGGAAGAACACTACTTTGGCGCCATCCGGCCCCGCGTGTCCGCCTTCATGAAGGAGCTGGACGAGACGCTGTGGGAGCTGGGCGTGCCCGCCAAGACCAAGCACAACGAGGTAGCCCCCTGCCAGCACGAGCTGGCCCCCATCTTCGACACGATCAACGTCGCCATCGACCACAACCTGCTGACGATGGAGATGATGCAGAAGATCGCCCCGAAGTACGGCCTGGTGTGCCTGCTGCACGAAAAGCCCTTCGACGGGGTGAACGGCAGCGGCAAGCACAACAACTGGTCGATGTCGGCCGGCCGCGAGAACCTGCTGGACCCCGGCGACACCCCGATGGAGAACTTGCAGTTCCTGGTCTTTTTGGCCGCCGTCATCAAGGCCGTGGACGAATACGCCGGGCTGCTGCGCACCTCCGTCGCCACGCCCGGCAACGACCATCGCCTGGGCGCGAACGAGGCGCCCCCGGCCATCATCTCGATCTTCGTGGGCGAGGAGCTGGAGGCGGTGATCGACGCCATCGCGTCGGATTCGCCTTACGCGGGGCCCGTCAAGGTCAAGATGGACCTGGGCGTCGATGTGCTGCCCAAGTTCAGCAAGGACACCACCGACCGCAACCGCACCTCGCCCTTCGCCTTCACCGGCAACAAGTTCGAGTTCCGTATGCCCGGCAGCCACGAGAACCTCAGCGACGCCAACACGATTTTGAACACCGCCGTCGCCAAGGTGTTGAAAGGTTACGCCGACGAGCTGGAAGCCTCGGACGACTTCCCCGATTCGGTCATCAAGCTGGTCAAGCGCACCATCCGCGACCACCGCCGCGTCATCTTCAACGGCGACGGCTACAGCCACGCCTGGGAGCTGGAGGCCGAGCGCCGCGGCCTGCCCAACAAGAAGTATACCCCCGCGGCCCTGCCCGCCCTCATCGAGCCGAAGAGCATCGCTTTGATGGAAGAGTTCGGCGTCATGACCCGTACCGAGATGTTCAGCCGCTACGAGGTGGAGATGGAGCACTACGCCAAGATCATCAACATCGAAGCGCTGACCATGCTGGAAATGACCCGCCGCCAGCTGCTGCCGGCGGTGAGCGCCTACATGGGCGAGCTGGCCCGCACCATCGCCGCCAAAAAGGCCGTCAGCGAGGCTTTGAGCGTCAAGGCCGAGACCGCCATCCTCGAGCGGCTGAGCCAGGACGCCGAGGCCATGTCCGATGCCGCCGGCCGCCTGGCCGCCGCCGAGCGCACCGCCCAGGCCCTGGCCGACATGACCGCCAAGGCCAACGCCTTCCACGACAAGGTGCTGCCCCTGATGGCGGAGCTGCGCTCCGCCGCCGACGACGCCGAGACCGTCTGCGGCGACAAATACTGGCCGCTGCCCAGCTACAGCAAAATGCTGTACTACGTCGAGGGGTAAAAGCGCCCCGCGCCCGGCCGCGCCGCAGCAGCGCCATATGCGATATATAAAGGCAAGTGTAAGATGAATCATTTTCATCTTGTCAAAAAAGCGCTTGACTTTTTGGGCAGGCTGCATACAATAAAAGCACGGACAAAGAGGTCTGGCCCCGCAGGGGGCCGGGCCTCTTTTTGTCGTTTTGAGGGATTGGGATAGGTTTTGTACAAGGAGTAAAATGTATGTGCTGTATCATGGGTTACACCGGGCGCGACCTGCCCGCCGCGGTCTTCCAGAGCTACCTGCTGCGCACCGCCAGCCGCGGCCCCGACGACCAGCGGGTGATCGAGGGGCCTTTCGGGCTGATGGGCTTCGGGCGGCTGGCCATCATGGGCCTGACGCCGGAGGGCATGCAGCCCTTCACCCGCGGGGCGGACTGCGTGGTCTGCAACGGGGAGCTGTACGGCTTCCGCTTTGAAAAGGCCGTGCTCCAGCGGGCGGGCTACAAGTTCCGTTCGGGCAGCGACTGTGAGATCCTGCTGCCCCTCTACTACGAATACGGGCTGGACATGTTCCGGCATCTCGACGCCGAGTTCGCCCTCATCCTCTACGATTCGCGCAAGGACAGGCTGATCGCCGCGCGGGACCCCATCGGCATACGGCCGCTGTTCTACGGCTACTCGAAGTCCAGCCACAAGATCGCCTTCGCCAGCGAGCTGCAGAACCTCGTGGGCTGGTGCGAGGACATCCGGCCCTTTCCCCCCGGCAGCTATTACTGCGACGGACGCTTCGTCCGCTACGAGGACGTGGCCGACGTGCCCGCGCCCTGCGCCGACGGCATGGAGGCGGTGCTGCAGAACATCCGCGACAAGCTGATCGCCGGGGTGGAAAAACGCCTCGACGCCGACGCGCCGCTGGGCTTCCTGCTTTCGGGCGGGCTGGACTCGTCCCTTGTGTGCGCCATCGCGGCGCGCAAGCTGGGGCGGCCCATCCGCACCTTCGCCATCGGGATGGACACCGACGCCATCGACCTGAAATACGCCCGCCAGACCGCGCAGTACCTCGGCAGCGAGCACCACGAGGTGATCATCACCCGCGAGGACGTCGTCAGCAGCCTCGAAGAGGTGGTGCGCATCCTCGGCACCTGGGACATCACCACGGTGCGGGCCAGCGTGGGCATGTATCTGCTGTGCAAGGCCATCCACCGCGACACCGACGTGCGCGTGCTGCTGACGGGCGAGATATCGGACGAGCTGTTCGGCTACAAATACACCGACTACGCGCCAACGGCCGACGCCTTCCAGCAGGAGAGCCAGAAGCGCGTGCGCGAGCTGTACATGTACGACGTCTTGCGCGCCGACCGCTGCCTTGCGGCCAACAGCATCGAGGCGCGGGTGCCCTTCGGGGACCTGGACTTTGTGCGCTACGTCATGGCCATCGACCCCGAGCTGAAGCTGAACCACTACGGCAAGGGCAAGTACCTGCTGCGCAAGGCCTTCGAGGGCGACTGGCTGCCCGTGGATATCCTCTGGCGGGAGAAGGCCGCCTTCTCGGACGCGGTGGGCCACAGCATGGTGGAGGACATCAAGCAGTACGCCGCGGGCCTGTACAGCGACGAGGAGTTCCAGCTGCGGCGGGCCAACTACTCGGCCCACTGCATGCCCTTCACCAAAGAGAGCCTGCTGTACCGCGAGCTGTTCGAAAAATATTACCACGACCAGGCGCGCACCATCGCGGCCTTCTGGATGCCGAACCGCGCCTGGCCCGGCTGCGACGTGGACGACCCCTCGGCCCGCGTGCTGGCAAACTACGGGGCCAGCGGCGTGTGACCCGGCAAAGAGAGAAAGGATAGGAACATGGAACGCTTTACCGAATGCAGGGCCCCGGCCGGCCTGTACGATCCCCGCTTTGAGCACGACGCCTGCGGCATCGGCGCGGTGGTGGACATCCGGGGCCGCAAGAGCCACCAGACCGTCAGCGACGCGCTGACCATCGTCGAACATCTCGAGCACCGCGCCGGCAAGGACGCCGAGGGCAAGACCGGCGACGGCGTGGGCATCCTCTTGCAGATCAGCCACAAGTTTTTCGCAAAGGCAGCCGCACAGCTGGGCGTGGAGCTGGGCGGCGAGCGTGAATACGGCGTGGGTATGTTTTTCTTTCCCCAGGACGAGCACCTGCGCGCCCGCGCCATGAAGCTGTTTGAGCTGGTGGCGCGCAAGGAGGGGCTCGCCTTCCTGGCCTGGCGCGCCGTGCCGGTGCAGCCGGATATCCTCGGCAGCGCCGCCCGCGACTGCATGCCCTCCATCTGGCAGTGCTTCATCCAAAAGCCGCCCCGCGTGGCCAAGGGCATCGACTTCGACCGACGGCTGTACGTGGTGCGCCGCGTGTTCGAGCAGGCGTCCAGCGGCAGCTACGTCGCCAGCCTGTCCAGCCGCACCATCGTCTACAAGGGCATGTTCCTGGTGGGGCAGCTGCGCCGCTTTTACCCCGACCTGCAGGACGAAGACTATGAGTCCGCCATCGGCATGGTGCACAGCCGCTTTTCCACCAACACGGCCCCCAGCTGGATGCGCGCGCACCCCAACCGCCTGATCCTGCACAACGGCGAGATCAACACCATCAAGGGCAACACCGACGCCATGCTGGCCCGGGAAGAGTCCATCGCCTCCCCCGTCATGGGCGCAGAGATGGGCAAGATCCTGCCCATCGTCAACACCGCCGGCTCCGACTCGGCCATGCTGGACAACGCCCTCGAGTTCATGGTGATGAACGGCATGGACCTGCCCCTGGCCGTCATGATCACCATCCCCGAGCCCTGGGAGAACAACCAGAACATCAGCCGGGCCAAGCGGGACTTTTACCAGTACTACGCCACCATGCTGGAGCCCTGGGACGGCCCGGCGGCCATCCTCTTTTCGGACGGTGACGTGGTGGGCGCGGTGCTGGACCGCAACGGCCTGCGCCCCAGCCGCTACCTGATCACGAAGGACGGGCGGATGATCCTCTCCTCCGAGGTGGGCGTGCTGGACTGCCCGCCCGAGAACGTCCTTGTGCGCGACAGGCTGCGCCCCGGCAAGATGCTGCTGGTGGACACGGTCAAGGGCGAGGTGGTGGACGACGAAAAGCTGAAGGAGACCTATGCCGCGCGCGAGCCCTACGGCGAATGGCTGGACCGCAGCCTGGTGCAGCTGAAGGACCTGAAGATCCCCAACTGCAAGGTGCCCGCCTACAGCCCCGACGAGCTGACGCGGCTGGAAAAAGCCTTCGGCTACAGCTACGAGCAGGTGCACGAGCTCATCCTGCCCATGGCCCGGACCGGCGCCGAGCCCAGCGGCGCGATGGGGACCGACACCCCCCTGGCCGTGCTGAGCAGCCGCCGGCCGCCCCTCTTCAACTACTTCAAGCAGATGTTCGCCCAGGTGACGAACCCGCCCATCGACGCCATACGGGAAAAGGTCGTCACCTCTACCAGCGTCTACATCGGCGCGCACGGCAACCTGCTCCAGGACAGCCCCGAAAACTGCAAGGTGCTGAAAGTCCACAACCCCATCCTGACCGAGACGGACCTGCTGAAGATCCGGCAGATGGACGCGCCCGGCTTCCAGGTGGCGACGGTGTCCATCACCTACTACAAAAACACCAGCCTGGAACAGGCCATCGACCGCGTCTTTCTCGAGGTGGACCGCGCCTACAAGGGCGGGGCCAACATCATCATTTTGTCCGACCGCAGCATCGACGAATACCACGTCGCCATCCCCAGCCTGCTGGCGGTGTCGGCGGTCAGCCAGTACCTGGTCCGCACCAAAAAATCGACCGCCCTGGCCCTCATCCTGGAAAGCGCCGAGCCGCGGGAGGTGCACCACTTCGCGGCGCTGCTGGGCTACGGGGCCTGCGCGGTCAACCCCTACCTCGCCCACGAGGCCATCGGCAGCCTGATCGCCGGCGGCCTGCTGGACAAGGATTTCTACGCCGCCGTCAGCGACTACGACAACGCCGTGCTGAACGGCATCGTCAAGATCGCCTCCAAAATGGGCATCTCCACCATCCAGAGCTACCAGGGCAGCCAGATCTTCGAGGCCGTCGGCATCTCGAAGGCCGTCATCGACAAGTACTTCACCGGCACCGTCAGCCGGGTGGGCGGCATCGGCCTGGAGGACATCCAGGCTGACGTCGAGGCGCGGCACAGCGCCGCCTTCGACCCGCTGGGCCTGGATATCAACATGCAGCTGGCCAGCAGCGGCGCGCACAAATACCGCGCCGGCGGCGAGGACCACCTGTTCACCCCCGAGACCATCTACCTCTTCCGCAAGGCCTGCTTTGAGGACGACTACGCCGCCTTTCAGCAGTTCACCCAGGCGGTGGACCACATGGGCGCGCAGGGCATGCACCTGCGCAGCCTGCTGGACTTCGCCTACCCCGCCGATGGCGGCGTCCCCCTCGAGGAGGTCGAGCCGGTGGAAAGCATCCTCAAGCGCTTCAAGGGCGCGGCCATGAGCTACGGCGCTTTGAGCAGCGAGGCCCACGAGACCATCGCCCTGGCCTTCAACCAGATCGGGGCCCGCAGCAACACCGGCGAAGGCGGCGAGCCGCCCGAGCGCTACCACGGCCCCGCCAACTCCAAGATCAAGCAGGTGGCCTCGGCGCGCTTCGGCGTCACCAGCCAGTACCTGGTCTCGGCGGAGGAGATCCAGATCAAGCTGGCCCAGGGCGCAAAGCCCGGCGAGGGCGGCCAGCTGCCCGGCAGCAAGGTCTACCCCTGGATCGCCCGCACCCGCCACAGCACCACCGGCGTGGGGCTCATCTCGCCCCCGCCCCACCACGACATCTACTCCATCGAGGACCTGGCCGAGCTGATCTACGACCTGAAAAACGCCAACCGCGCCG
>CALXGZ010000027.1 GCA_944387975.1 uncultured Faecalibacterium sp. | reverse complement strand
TTGTATTCATGGCGAGTAGGAGTCCCTGCCTTTCGGTTTTGTCTGAGCAACTTAACCTTACCACAGGGCGCTCCTATTCGCTACTCTTTTTTCTTCTTTTGTCTCACATCATTGTAACACCTACAGTAGGCCGTGGAAGCGCAACATTTTGCTCTGGACTTTTTGCCGAAAGCATGGTATAATATCTGCCGACATGCGGGTATAGTACATCGGCTAGTATAACAGCCTTCCAAGCTGTGGAGGTCGGTTCGATTCCGATTACCCGCTCCACTAAAAATGCGCCTAGATACGTCAGTATCTAGGCGCTTTTATTGTCTCAGTAACCCACTTTGTAACACACTTTTTTAAAAGCCCGGGCGCGCCCCGGGCTTTGCCTTTATCCGATGTTCAGCTTTGCCGCTTTGCGGGTGCCTGTACTTCCAGTGGGAGCCGGTAGAGCCGACGTAATCGAATCCGTTCGCTTTCAGCGGCCTGACGATCTCTTATTGACATTCATTCCTCAAAAGCAGTTCATAATTTTGAGGAAAACCGATGTATTCCAGTTCCATATATGCGCGATATTTCTGCACACAGGCACACAGCTCCGCGCACCATTTTTCTTTGGCATCCTGCGTCGGAGCAAATCGAAAGAGCGCCAATATGGCCGCAAACAACGTATCGACGGCCACCTCAGGATGTTTTTTCAAGTAATACCGTCCAAGCTGGACAGATGGACGAAATACTGTATTGTACAATCTGGCTCCGTGACAGCATTTATTTCGTAATACAGACAGCACATGTATATGGTTGGCAAAGACCACTCGGGTTTTTCCGCAAGAGAAAGCGATCGCATCCTGCTCGGAACTATGCATAGCACGATATAGCGCTGACAAAGAAGACATGGAGAGCAATTCTACCATGACCCATATTGGCATCCGGTCCCCATATTTCCTTTGGTGATGTTTCACCACAAGACTGTCCCCGTGTCGTTTTTCTTCTTTCTGCAGCGTATCTAAAACAAATTGATGCAGCTCCGGCCTGGAAAAATTGACCGGATCATAGTGGCCGTCGTAGGGAGGCGTGCTGCACTTTGCCATAGCAAAGCCGTTTGCAATTCGAGCGCGCAGCATCGTTTCTACACGTTCCAAAGCGTCTCTCAGAATCCCTCGCAGCTCTTCATCAAAGAGATATAGTTTCTTGACGTCTTCAAACGAAGTCCCTTTTCTATAGTCCTGTCCATTCTCTGCGCGGAATTGCAGTGCATATCCCGTAAAGCGGTAATAATTAACATTTGACAAAAACTGTGCCGCTTCCTGCCTGGATTCCACATACATTCCATGTTCCATCAGCCGGTCCACCTGCTGCTGAAACGACAACGGCTTTTTCAAATCCATAAACTTTCCTCCAAAATAAAAAGGCCAGGCATCCGAAGACACCCGGCCTTGGCCCCCGAAAGGAGATTCCCACGGGCAGCTCTGTTGTATGTAGTATACTCCAAATTGAGCCTAATGACAACTCTATCGGGAAAATTTTACAAATTCGCCATCTCCGCCACCCGGACCAGCCCCAGCGCCAGCAGGTGCGCCGGGTAGAACCAGTAGAAAAACCACTTGGCGAAGCGCTGGCCGCGCCCGGCGCGCCGGCCGTTGTACAGGTACAAAATGGCCACGGCGGCCAGGGCCACCCCCGCCGCGCCGCCAAGGCTGGTCAGCAGCTGGAGCCAGACCGGCTGGCCCGCGCCGCCCAGCCAGAGCAGCCACCAGAACAAGAGCACCGCCCAGAAAAAGGCCCACTTGGCCCTGCGGCGGCTGCCCTTTGCCCAGGCGAACAGCATGGTGTACACCGGCGCCAGCAGGCTCCAGTCGCTGGGCAGGATAACGGTGAGCAGCGTCAGCCCCAGCTGCGCCAGCCGCCGGGGCAGGCCGGGGCGCAGCTTCTCCCCGGCCAGCAGGATCAAAAAGCAGATCAGCAGCGTGAAGATCATGTTCATGCCGTAGTAAGACAGCACCGCCCCCTGCGTGAAGGCCAGGCAGAAGGGCACTTCGGACAGGGCCGCGAAGGCCGCCAGCCGCAGCGCGTAGCTCTTTTTCGAGCGGGTGTAACCGTAGCCCTCCACCAAAAACCAGCACATGACCGGCGCGGTGAAGTAGCCGATGTCGATGAAGGCTTCCGTCCAGAAGGCCCCCGGCGGCATGAAGATCTGCGCGATGTGGTTGAGCAGCATCGTGAACATCGCAATGTACTTGATGGCGTCCCGGCTGAGCACACGGCAGCCGGCGGACTGTTCCCGTATATCCATTTTAAACGCTCCTCCCTTTGCTTTTAGGATATCACGCCGTCCTTGAGATGAGCTTGAGATTGCGCGCTCAGGCCCGCCTGTTCCTTTCGGCGGCATCCTGCGCCAGTTCCAGAAGGACCAGCGCCGCCCCGTACAGGATGCCCGCCACCGGCCAGACCAGCCAGGAATAGTCCCAGTTTCCGGTCGGGATGCTGTAAGCCAGGTATCCGGCCGCCACGACCAGCCAGTAGATCAGGCTGACCGCCTCCACCACCTGTTTGCGGGCCTTGCGGCGGCGGGTGTAGTCACCTTCTTCCAGCAGGCGCTGCATGGCTTCCCAACAGGCCCCGCCATAAACCAGCGCGAACACTCCCAGCCCGACCAAAGCCAGCAGGGCGCAGACGGATGCCGGGAACCAGGGGCTGTATTCCTCCTGTCCGGCAGGCGAAACGGCCAGCACCACAAAGAGGGGCACCGCCGCCAGGATGCACAGGCAGACCCCCGCCGTGTTCAGCCGGGTGTACATTGGGCGAAAGTCCTGTTGGCGCTGGCGCACCATCCCGGCCACGCCGTACTCGGTCTCAAAGGGCTCCTTCTCCAAAAAGTGAAAGGGCTCCATTTTTGCGTCGCAGGCAATGAAGACCGCTGCCGCCGCGGCTACCATCAACAGCAGAATCACGATCCCGATGCCGGCGGCGGCATTCTCGGTCAGGCCTGCGCCGGGCGCTTCGCTCAGGCCACCCAGCATCAACAGAACAATGGGTGAAAAGATGCACAGCGCCACCCCCAAAGCCAGCCACGGCGCGTTGCGCCGGCTCAGGGCCAGATAGGCGGAGGCTTCTTCCATCGTTACCCGGCGCAGGGGGCTGTCCCCGCTGTCGGGCAGGAGGGAAGTGTCCGGGGCTTCCAGCTCGTCTTTCAAAAGATAGTCGGTGCTCACGCCAAACAGGCGGCTCATTTGAAGGATGCGCTCCAGGTCGGGCACCGATTGCGCTCCCTCCCACTTGCTGACTGACTGGCGGCTGACGTTCAGCTGCTGCGCCAGTTCCTCCTGGGACCAGCCCGCTTTCTTGCGCAGCGCAATGATCTTATCTGCCAGAATCATAGTTCGTTCCTCCTTTGTCCGTGCAATACGGGGGTTCTTTCTGCCTTCATTGTACACGAATGCGCGGTTTCAGGGAAGAAAGCGGGCTTGGCAATCTGTCAACCGGCGGTTGCGGGCCGCCGGAACCGGCTTACCACCCCCGGGCGGCGGGGTCCAGCTGGCCGGCGGCGGTATACAGCAGGGCGTTGCAGATGGCGGCGGCCACGCTGCTGCCGCCCTTGCGGCCCAGCGCGGCGATGGCCGGCACGCCGAGACGCCCGCAGACCTCCAGCAGGCGCTGCTTGCTCTCCACCACATTGACGAAGCCCACCGGCACGCCGACGATCAGCGCGGGGCGGAACGCACCCTGCTCCATCGCGTCGCAAAGGGCAAAGAGGGCCGTGGGGGCGTTGCCCACCGCGAACACGGCGTGGGGGTGGGCCGCGGCGGCGTGGCGCATGGCCGCCACCGCCCGGGTGGTACCGGCGGCTTTGGCAGCGGCCGCCACCGCCGGGTCCGCCATGTAGCAGTAGGCCGCGCCGCCCAGCTTGGCCAGGGCCGTTTTGCTCACCCCGGCCAGGGCCATGTTCGTGTCGGTGACGATGGCGCAGCCGGCCGCCAGGGCCGCGGCCCCCTTGGCCGCTGCGCCGGGGGTGAAGCGCAGGTTCGCCGCATAGTCGAAGTCGGCGGTGGCGTGGATGACCCGGCGGACCACCGCGTCGTTTTCGGGCGGGACGGCGACGCCACGCTGCGCCAGCTCCGCCGCGATGATGGCCAGGCTGCTGCGCTCGATGTCGCCGGGCAAAGTGTGCGCGCTCAAAACTCCACCCCCTTGCGGGCCGCGACGCCGCGCTGATAGGGGTGGCGGCAGCAGCGCATCTCGGTGGAATAGTCGGTCAGCTCCTCCATCCAGGGGGCGGGGGCGCGGCCGGTCAGCACCACCTCCTGCCCGGCGGGGCGGCCGCGGACCGCCCGCTCCAGCAGCGCCCGGTCCACCATATCCAGCTGCCAGGCCGCGCAGGCCTCGTCCAGGATCAGCAGGTCCGCCGGGCACGCCAGCGCGGCGGCCAGGTTCTCATTTTGCAGCGCGCGGGTGGCGGCCTTTTCGGCCTCGTCCATCTGAAAGACGAACTTCTGCCCCGCCTTGCCCCGGTAGACCTTCGCCCCCAGCCTGCGCAGCAGGGCCACCTCGCCGCTGTCCGCGCCCTTCAAAAACTGGACGACCGTCACTTGCGCGCCGCAGCCCAGCGCCCGCAGCGCCAGGCCCATAGCGGCCGTCGTTTTGCCCTTGCCCTCGCCCCAGTACAGGTGTACAAGCCCAAGCTCCATCTCAAACCTCCATCATGCGGTATATGGCGTCCATGTCCAGCGCGCCGCGCACCGCGGCGGCCAGACGGTCGAATTCCCGTTCCTGCAGCGCCGCGTGGGACAGCGGCGCCGCCTGAGCCGGGCGCAGGCCCTTTTTCCGGCACAGCCAGTCCGCCAGCCTGGCCGTCGCCTCGCCGCTGTCGAACAGGCCATGCAGGTACGTGCCGAAGACCTGCCCCGCCGCGCAGCCGTCGGCGCGCCCGTCCTCCAGCCGGCAGAAGGGCGCGCCGCCCTGCGCCTCGGTGCGGCCCATGTGGATCTCGTAACCTTCCAGCCGCGCGCCGGCAAAGGGCCCAGCCAGGGCCGTCGCCGTGCGGCGCGCGCGGGTCTTGTCCGCGCAAAAGACCGTCTCCACCGGCAGCAGCCCCAGGCCCCGCAGGCAGGCGCCGGGCTCGCCCTCCGCGCCGTCCGGGTCCGCGATGCTGCGGCCCAGCATCTGGTAGCCGCCGCAGACCCCCAGCACCGGCACGCCGGCGGCCGCCAGCTTTAAGATCGCGGCCTCGAGCCCGCTTTGTCGCAGCCACAGCAGGTCGGCCAGGGTGCTTTTTGTCCCCGGCAGGATCACCAGGTCCGGCGCGCCCAGGCTGCGCACGTCCGCCGCGTAGCGCAGCCCCAGCAGCGGGTGCTGCTCCAGCGGCGCAAAGTCGGTGAAGTTCGAGATGCGCGGCAGCCGCACCACCGCCACGTCCAGCGGCTTGTGCGCCTCGCGCTGCGCCAGGGCCGGTGCCAGCGAGTCCTCGTCGTCGATGGCGGTGCGGACGTAGGGCACGACGCCCAGCACCGGCACGCCGGTCTTCTGCTCCAGGGGGGCAAGGCCGGGGCGCAATATCTCCACGTCGCCGCGGAATTTATTGACGATCAGCCCCTTGATGCGGGCGCGCTCGTCGGGCTCCAGCAGGGCGACGGTGCCGTACAGCTGCGCAAAGACCCCGCCCCGGTCGATGTCCCCCGCCAGCAGGACGGGCGCGTCCACGAGCTTCGCCAGGCCCATGTTGACGATGTCGTCCGCCTTCAGGTTGATCTCGGCGGGGCTGCCCGCCCCCTCGATGACGATGACGTCATATTCATCCGCAAGGCTGCGGTAGGCCGCCAGCACCTCGGGGAGCAGCTGCTTTTTATACCGATAGGATTCCCGGGCGGGCATCTGCCCCCGCACCCGCCCCATCACGATCACCTGGCTGCCCACGTCGCTGGAGGGCTTGAGCAGAATGGGGTTCATGCGCACGTCCGGCTCGACGCCGGCGGCGGCGGCCTGCACCGCCTGGGCGCGGCCCATCTCGAGGCCGTCGCGGGTGACGGCGCTGTTCAGGGCCATGTTCTGGCTTTTGAAAGGGGCGCAGCGCAGCCCGTCCTGGCGGAAGATGCGGCACAGCGCCGTGCACAGCAGGCTTTTGCCCGCGCCCGACATCGTGCCCTGGATCATGATACAGCGCGTTTTTTTCATCCAAGCACCTCCTTGAGGGCCGCCAGCAGGCGGCGGTTTTCCGCCCCGGCGCGCACGGCCGTGCGGTACCACGCCGGGCCAAGGCCGTGGTAATTATCGCAGCTGCGCAGCAAAATGCCGCGCCGGCGCAGCGGCGCGACGAGCGGCGTCTCGCAGCGGAACAAAAGGTAGTTCGCCTCCCCGGGGATCACCCGGCAGCCCAGCGCGGCCAGCCCCGCGGCCAGCCGGGGCCGTTCGGCCGCGACCAGGGCGCGCACGGCCGCGACGTACTCCGTCTCCTTTAGGGCGGCAAGGCCCGCGGCCTGCGCCGGGGTCGAGACGGCCCAGGGCTGGCCGGCGGCGCGCAGCTTTGCCAGCAGCGCGCCATCGGCGCAAAGGGCGTAGCCCAGCCGCAGCCCCGCCATGCCGTACAGCTTTGTGAAGGCCTTCAGCAGCAGCAGGCCGCCCCCGGCCAGCTCCCCTTTCAGGCTGTGGGCGGCGGGCTCGGCCAGAAAATCACCGAAGCACTCGTCCACGACCAGCAGCGCCCCCGCCGCCCGGCAGCAGGCCAGCACCTGCAGCAGCAGGGGCCGGGGCGTGGTCAGGCCGGTGGGGTTGTTGGGCTCGCAGAGGAAGACGAGCCCCACCCCGGGGCGTATGGCCTCGAGGAAGCCCTCGTCCAGGCGGAAATCGTTTTCTTCTCTCAAAAAATACCGCTCCACCGCGCAGCCCACAGCGCCGAGGGCGGCCTCGTATTCGGCGAAGGCCGGGGCCGTGACCAGGGCACGGGCCGGCCGCAGCGCCAGCGCCGCCCGCCAGATCAGGTCGGCCGCGCCGTTGCCGCACAGCACCCAGGCCCCCGGCACGCCCTCCGCCGCGGCGATGCCCGCGGTCAGGGCCCGGCACAAGGGGTCGGGGTAGCGGTCGCAGGCGGGGGCGCAGGCGGCCAGCGCCGCCGCCACCCTCGCGGGCAGCCCCAGCGGGCTGATATTGGCCGAAAAATCCAAAAGGGGCGCGGCCTCGCCGTATTCCGCGGCAAAGCCGGCCCAGTCCCCCCCGTGGGTCAAAGTCGTCGTGTTCGTCATAGGCACCTCAAAACAGCCAGCGCGCCAAAGCGCGCCGCCAGCCCCAGCCCCAGCGCCAAAAAGCCCGCCAGGTACAGGATGCGGTTCGCCCGCAGGATGTCCGCGGGCTCGACGGGGCGGGCGGCGTCGCCGATGGTGGGCTTGGCGTAATATTCCCCAAAGTAATAGGCCGGCCCCGCCAGCTGCACCCCCAGCGCCCCGGCGCAGGCCGACTCGGTCTGGGCGGAGTTGGGGCTGGCGTGGCACAGGCGGTCGCGCCGCCAGATGCGCCAGGCGTTTTTGGCGTCGAAGCCGGCAAGGCCCGCCGCCGCGATCCACACAAGGGCCGCCAGGCGTGCGGGCAGAAAGTTCGCCGCGTCGTCCAGACGGGCGGCGGCGCGGCCAAAATCGATGTAGCGCGCATTTTTATAGCCCACCATGCTGTCCATCGTGTTGACGGCCTTGTAGGCCAGGCCCAGCGGCGCGCCGCCCAGCAGCAGGTAAAACAGGGGCGCGGCCACCCCGTCCGAAAAGTTCTCGGCCACGGTCTCGACGGCGGCCTTCGTCACGCCCTCGGCCGTCAGGGCCGCGGTGTCCCGCCCCACGATGCGGCTGACGGCGCGGCGCGCGCCGGGCAGGTCGCCCCCGGCCAGCGCGGCGTAGACCTTGCCGCTCTCGTCGGCAAGGCCGCGCAGCGCCAGCGCCTGCCAGCACCAGAGCATCTCCAGCGCAAAGCCCGCGGCCGGGTGCAGCCGGTAGGCCAGCGCCAGCGCCAGCGCCGCGAGGGCGAAGGTCCCCGCCGGCAAAACGCAGGCCAGCACCCGCCCCGCCGCGCGCCGCCCTGCCGCCGTATCGGGGAACAGGCGGCGCAGCGCCCGTTCCAGCGCGGCGATGGCCCTGCCCATGAAGACCACCGGGTGGGGCATCCAGGCGGGGTCCGCCAGCAGCAGGTCCAGCCCGAAGCCGCCCAGCACCGCCAGGGCGGTCAGCATCCGGTCCCCCCGGCCTTCTGGGCGTCCTTTGTGTACTGCACGGTGGCAAGGCACTGCATCGTGCGCTCTTTGGCCCAGGTGTCGGGCTGCGCCTCGAGGATGTAGCCGCCGGCGTTCGGGCCAAGCCAGTCATGGTAGCCCCGGCGCGGCAGGGCGAAGCGCTCCATCACCGACATCTGCGTGCCGCCGTGGGCCAGGATGACCAGCAGCCCGCGCCCTTCGGCAAAGGCCGCGTCCACCAGCCCCGCGAACACCGCGCAGGAGCGGTCGCAGAAGTCGTCCTTGCGCTCGCCGTCGGGGCAGGCGCTCTCACAGTTCGAGGCCACCCACGCGCGGTAGTCGGGGTCGTTTTCCATCTCGACGTAATTGCGGCCCTCAAAGGTGCCGAAGTCCATCTCGCGCAGGCCCGGCACGACGATCTGCTCCGCCTCCGGGAACAGGATCCGCGCGGTCTGGCGCGCCCGCGTCATGGGGCTGACAAAAACGGCGTCCGGGTCAAAGTCCGCCCGGCACAGGGCCTCCCGCCCCTGGGTGGACAGGGGGATATCCCGCTGCCCCTGGTAGCGGTGCTGGGTGTTGTAATCGGTGGTCCCGTGGCGCAAAAGATAGATCTTCATAAGTCGCACTCCCCTTTCAAAACAAGCGGCAGGCCGCAAAAGACCCGCACGACGCAGCCGGCCCGCGCCGCCAGCAGGCAGGCCAGGCGGCCGGCGGCCTCCCGCGCGGCGCGCTCAGCCGGGTCGGCGGGGACGACGCCCCCGCCCTCCTCGGTCAGGATCACCGCCTCATAGGCGGCAAGGCTGCCGGCCAGCGCCTCGAGCTGCGCCTGGGTCGCGCAGGCGGCCGCCAGCTCCTGCACGTCCCAGACGGCGCGGCCGGCCAGCTCCGCCCGGGTGCAGCCCAACAGGCGGCAGGCAAAATCGCGTTTCCCGCTCCAGAGCGGGCCGGTGATCAAAGTCATACCAGACGCGCCTCCAACAGCTGGGCGGCCACCAGGGCCGCCAGCATCCACAGCTCGCAGCGCTGCAAAAACCAGCCGGCCAGGTCCCCGGTGATGCCGCCGAAGTCCCGCCGGGAGACGGCGGCGTAGCGCCACAGCGCCGCCAGCGCCGCCGCCAGCATGGCCCAGCCCGACACGCCCCCAAAGCCCACCAGCAGCATGGACGCCGCGAGGATGACCCCCGTCAAGATCAGCTTGACCCTGTGCCGGGCCGCCGCGGTGGAAAAGCTGTGGGCCAGGCCCGTGTGCTTTGCCAGCGGCAGGGCGGCCACCGCCCAGCCCGAGATGGCGCGCTCGAGGACAAAGCCCAGCTGCATGCAGCCCACCGCCCGGGTGGTCAGCGGCAGGGCCGCGCACAGCGCAAGGTCCGCCGTGAACCAGCTGCACAGCCGTATGACCGCGAAGGCCCCGCAGTGGGGGTCCTTGAGGATGGCGAGGCGCTTTTCCGCATCGCCGTAGCTGGCCAGGGCGTCGCAGGTGTCGGCGTAGCCGTCCAGGTGGATGCCCCCGGTCAGCCAGACCGGCAGCAGGCAAAAGCCCGCCGCCCGCAGCAGCACGGGCAGGTCCAGCGCCGCGGCCAGCCACCCCCAGGCCCCAAAGGCCAGCGCGACGGCCGCCCCCACCAGCGGGAAGGCGCATAAAGCGTAGCGCATGTTCTTTTCGTTCCAGGCGGGCTGCGGCGCCGGCAGCGCCGAAAACATCCCGAAGGCCACCGCCAGTGTCTCGCCCACAGCGCCCAGCCGGGGCGGCAGGCGCAGCCCCTTCAGCCGCGCGGCCAGGGCGGCGGCCTTGGCCTTCGCGGCGGCGGCGCGGGCTTTCCAATGTTCGTGATTCATGGCATTTCTCCCTTGTAATAGACAGGCAGCCCGCAGGCCACCTCGCAGACAGCGTCCGCCTCGGCCGCAAGGGCCCGGTGGGCCTTTGCCAGCAGGCGCAGGTATTCCTCCGTGCCCGGGGCGTAGTCCCGCCCGCCGGTAAAGACCTCGTTCGAGACCACCACCAGCGCGCGGCACGCCGCCCGCAGACGCAGCACCCCCTGCACCACCGCCTCCAGCGCGCCAGCGGGCCCCGCGCCGGCCGGGCTGTACAGCTCGTTGGCGGCAAGGTTGCCCAGGTCCTCCAGCAGGACGTCGCCCGCGGCGGGCAGGCGCAGCCCCGCCAGGCCCACTGGCCGCTCGATGGTGACAAAGCCCTTGCCGGCGCGCAGGGCCCGGTGCCGCGCGATGCGCTCGCGGTAGGCGGGGGCGTCCAGCGGCTCCATCGTGGCAAGGTAATAGCGGGGCCCGGGCCGGGCCAGCAGCAGGCCCTCGGCGTATTCGCTCTTGCCCGAGGCCGCCCCGCCGATAACAAGTGTGAACATCTTACCCTCCCTGCGGCGTGTAAGCCTCGACGCCGCACTGCGCAAAGCTGTAGCTCTCGGCGTAGACGGCGCGGGCCATGTCCCACAGGGGGATCGAGGCCACCGCGCCCGTCCCCTCGCCCAGGCGCATCCCCGCCGTGATGAGGGGCTTTTTGCCCAGCGCATCCAGGACGGCGCGGCCCGCCGGCTCAGCCGAGACGTGGCTGGCAAAGACGGCCTTGGCCGCCCCCGGGCACAGCCGGACGGCGCACAGGGCCGCCACCGTGCTGATCAGCCCGTCGGCCAGCACCGGCACGCGGCAGGCCGCCCCGCCCAGAAAGACGCCGCACAGCCCCGCCAAATCGAAGCCGCCCACCTTGGCCAGCACGTCCAGCGCGTCGGCGGGGTCGGGGCGGTTGACGGCCAGCGCGCGCTCCACGGCGGCCACCTTGCGGGCCAGCCCCGCGTCCGACAGGCCCGCCCCACGCCCGGTGAAGTCCGCGGCCGGCCGGCCCAGCAGCGCGCAGGCCACCGCCGCCGAGGTGGTGGTGTTGCCTATGCCCATCTCCCCCGTCGCCAGCAGGCGCACGCCCGCGGCGGCCTGCCCTGCGGCAAGGTTCGCGCCGGCCAGGACGGCCCGCTCGGCCACGGCGCGGGGCATGGCGGGCCCGGCGGTGATGTCGGCGGTGCCGTTGCCCATGCGCCGGTCCAGCACGCCCGCCGCGCCGGGAAAGTCCAGGATGCCCATATCCACCGGCACCACCGCGCAGCGGGCGGCCGCGGCCATGCGGCACACGGGGCTTTGCCCCGCCGCAAGGCCCCGGGCCACCGCCGCCGTCGCCGCGGGGCCGGTCTGCGTCACGCCCCGGGCCACCACGCCGTTGTCGGCGCAGAGCACCAGCACCGCCCGGCGGCCGAAGTCCAGCTCGGCGCTGCCGGTCAGGGCGGCGGCGTCCTCCAGCATGGCCTCCAGCAGGCCGAGGCTGCCCAGCGGGTGCGCCAGCGCGGCCCAGCGGCCATGGGCCGCGGCGCGGGCGGCGGCGGCCGGCGGGGTGCCGGCCGCCGCGTACAGGCCGGCCAAGGTATCAAAAGTCTGCATGCAGTCGCTCCTTTCTGTAGGCCGCGGCGGCGGACGCAAAGCGCCCGGCCAGCTGCGGCGCGCCCGCAAAATACAAGTGCGGGAAGCCCGCGTACAGCCGCGCCGACACATACCCGCAGCGCCAGGCGCGGCCATCCGGCTTTTGCGCCGCCAGCGCCGCGCCGGGCGCGCTGCTGTCCCAGTGGTGGAATTCGTGCGCGGGCACGCGCTCCCCTTTGCGGAACAGCAGGCTGTCCTCCTCCGCCGTCAGGGTGGTGTAGCCGAAGCGCACCAGGCCCCGCGCCCGCGCGCCCTGCCCCGGCAGGGCCCCCGCCATCGGCCAGGGGCGGCCCGCCTCGTCCTGCAGGCTTTGCCCGAGGTACAGCAGCCCGCCGCACTCGGCGACGGTGGGCATGCCCCCCGCCACCGCCGCGGCCACGGCGGCGCGCATGGGCGCGTTTTTGCTCAGGGCTTCGGCGTACAGCTCCGGGTAGCCGCCGGGCAGGTAGAGCCCGTCGGCTGCGGGCAGGGCCGCGCCGGCCAGCGGGCTGAAAAAGACGCACTCGGCCCCGGCCGCCCGCAGCGCGTCGAGGGTCTCGGGGCAGCAAAAGCAGAACGCCGCGTCCCGCGCCCCCGCGACGCGGACCCTGTGCGGAGGCAGGGGCTCTTCGCGCACGGCGGGGGCCGGCCGCCGGCACAGCGCCAGCAGGCGGTCGAGGTCGGCGTGCGCCTCCAGCGCGTCCGCCAGGGCGTCGAGGCGGGCGGCCAGGCCCTCCACCTCGGCGGCGGTGTACAGCCCCAGGTGCCGGCTGGGCAGCCGCGCGGCGTCGAGCTTCGGCAGGCAGCCGATGACCGGCAGGTCCGTCTCCCGCTCGAGCACGGGGCCCAGCCGCGCCGCGTAGGCGGGCGAGCAATCGTTGAGCAGCAGCGCCGCCAGGTGGCTGTCGGGCCGGAAGGCGTCGAGCCCCCGCACCAGCGCCGCCAGGCTCAGGCTGGCCCCGCCGGGGCGCAGCACCAGCAGCACCGGCAGGCCGAGGGTATCGGCCACATGCCAGGCGCTGGCCGTATCGCGCAGGGCCGCGCCGTCGTAGTAGCCCATCGCCCCTTCGACGACGGCCGCCCCGTGCCCCGCCAGATGCCGGGCATAGAGCGCGCGCAGCCGCTCCGGCGGCGTCAGGAAGAGGTCGAGGCTGCAGCTGTCGACCCCCAGCGCGGCCCGGTGGAACATGGGGTCGATGTAGTCGGGCCCGCACTTGAAGGCGCAAGGGCCCAGCCCCCGGCGGCACAGCGCCGTCAGCAGGGCGCAGGCCGCGGTGGTCTTGCCGCTGCCCGAAGCCGGGGCCGCAAGCATCAACTGTGGGATCATAACGTCTCCTTTTCGGCGGTCAGGATCAGGACCGGGTTTTCGGCCCGCAGCAGGTAGGGCGCGCCGGCGGCGTGGGCGGCCGCGATCTGGCTGGCCCGCGCCCGCAGCCCCCGGGCGGCGAAGGCGTCCAGGGCCGCGGCGGCCGTCTTGAGGGTGACGGCCGTCAGGCACACGCGCGCGGCGGGGTTCGCGGCCAGGACCGCGTCCAGGATGGGCCCTAGCCGCCCCTTCGTCCCGCCGATAAAGACGGCGTCCGGCGCGGGCAGCCCCGCCAGGGCCGCCGGGGCCGCGCCCTGCACCAGGCGGATGTTCCAGCCGCCGAGGCGGCGGCGGTTCTCTTCCAGCAGGGCGCAGGCCTCCGGCTGGCACTCGACGGCCCAGACCGGGGCCCCGCCGTTGGCGTAGGCCAGCTCCACGCTGACGCTGCCCGTCCCGGCCCCGATGTCCCACAGCGTCTCGCCGGGGCGCGGGGCCAGCTGGGCCAGCGCCTGCGCGCGGACCGCCTGCTTCGTCATGGGCACGCCCTCCGCCCGGGCAAAGGTATCGTCGGGCCAGCCGGGCGTGCGCGGCGCAAGGCGCTGCGCCGGGCCGGCCAGCAGCACCGCCAGCGGGCCAAAGCTCTGCTTTGCCGCCTCGGCCGCCGTGCCGGCAAACAGCCGCTCTTCCGGCAGGCCCAGGGCCTGCCCCACCGTCACCGGCAGCGCGCCGAGGCCGGCGGCCTCCAGCTGGGCGCAGAGGGCGGCGGCAGAGCCCGCCCCCGTCCCGGTGAGGAAGAAGGCCGGCCTGCCCCCGCAGACGGCGGCCACCGCGTCGCAGGGGCGGCCGTGGGCCGAAAACAGCGCCCAGTCCTGCCAGGGGCGGCCCAGCCGCGCGGCCAGCAGCTGCACGCTGGACAGCCCCGGCAGCACCTCGACCTCCACCGGCCGGCCCTCGAGCGCCGCCAGCAGCGCCTGCGCGCCCGAGTAAAAGCCGCTGTCGCCGCTGTAGAGCACGGCGGCCCGCTGCTCGCCCGCCAGCCCGGCGAGGATATCCCCCGGGCGCACGGCCGGCACCCGCGCCGCCGTCACAGACGGGGGCAGCGCGTCCAGCAGGCGCGCCGCGCCCGCCACCCGCTGCGCCCGGCACAGCGCGTCCAGCGCCTGCGCCGTGAGGGTCGCAGCCGACGCGCCCATACCGATCAGGCTCAGTTTTTGCATGTCCGCACCGCCTCTCTGCAGGCCGCGAGGGCCGCTTCATAGCTCACGCCGCCGGCTTCCTCCGCTGGGCGGCCGATGACCAGCAGGCGCGCCGCCGCCGCGCGGGCGGCCGCGGCCTTTTCGGCAAAGCCGCCGGGGGCCCCGCCGTCCTTCGTGACGAAGACGCGGATGGCGTACTGCTCCAGCAAGGCGCGGTTCAGCGCCTCGGTAAAGGGGCCCTGCATCGCGATGATGTTGCGCGCCGGGATGCCCGCCGCCGCGCAGGCGTCGAGGGCCGCGTGGCTGGGCAGCACCCGCGGGTACAGCCGCGCCCCGCCCAAAGGCGCGAAGGCGGCCAGCTCCTTGGTCCCGGTGGCCAGCAGGATATTGCCCTCCGTCCCCGCCAGCAGCCGGGCCGCGGCGGCGGCGTCCGGCGCGCACAGGGCGTCCGGCGGCAGGGCGCTGGCCGGCCGCAGCAGGCGCAGATAGGGCGCGCCCGCCGCCCGGCAGGCCGCCCGGATGTTGCGGCTGGCCGCGGCGGCGTAGGGGTGGGTGGCGTCGACGCACAGCGCCGCGCCCCGCAGCAGCGCCGCCATACCCGCGGCGTCCAGCCGGCCGGTGCGTATGGTCAGGCCCGGGGCCGCGCCCTGCGCCGCCGCGCCGTACTCCGTGGCGACGCAGACGGTGACGGCGGCCCCCTCCGCCGCAAGCGTATGGGACAGCCGCCGCCCCTCGGTGGTGCCGCTGAAAAGGACGATCATCTCTTATACCCCCGCGGGGTGATCAGGCGGCCGCCCTCCACCCGCGTGGCGGACGCGCCCACGAATACGGTGGTGAACATATCCACCTCGGCCCCGCGCAGCTCCTCCAAGGTCAGCAGGCGGGCGCTCTGGCCGCCGCGGCCGATGTTGCGCACCCAGCCGCAGGGCGTGCCGGGCGCGCGCCCGGCGTCGAGCAGCACCTCGCAGGCGCGGCGCAGCGTATCGCGCCGCCGGCGCGAGGCCGGGTTATACAGGCACAGCACGAAGTCCCCCGCCACGGCCGCCCGCAGCCGTGTTTCGATCCTGTCCCAGGGGGTCAGCAGATCGGAGAGGGACACGGTGCAAAAGTCGTGCCCGAGCGGCGCGCCCAGCACCGCCGCGCCGGCCAGGGCCGCCGTCACGCCGGGCACCACCTCCACCTCCACGGCGGGGTAAGCGGGCGCAAGCTCCAGCAAAGGCGAGGCCAGGCCGTACACCCCGGCGTCCCCGCTGCACACAAGGGCGGTGGTGCGCCCTTCGGCGGCCAGGGCCAGCGCCAGCGCGCAGCGGTCCAGCTCCTTCGTCATGGGGGTGGAGCGCAGCTCCTTGCCCGGGACCAGCGGCGCGACCAGGTCCAGGTAGACCGTGTAGCCGCAGATCACCTCGGCCGCTTCCAGCGCGGCGCGGGCTGCAGCGGTCATCCCGCAGGCCCCGCCGGGGCCCAGGCCCACTACGTACAGTTTGTTCATTCCGTCCACTTCCAATCCGGCGCAAAGGCCCTTGCGGCCAGGGCCAGCGTCACGCCGCCCCCGGCCTGTTTTTTCACGCACAGCGCGCCCCCGCCCGTCCCGCAGACGGCGGCGCGCTCACAGACGTTGTCCACCCCCACCGTCTGCGCCACAAAGGCCGAGGGCGTAAAAGCCCCCGGCTGCGCCTGCAGCTGCGCCGCCGTATAGCTTTCCAGCGGCCAGCCGTGGGCGGCGCAGAAGGCGAGCAGGCCCACCTCATCCGCCTTGCGGTCGATGGTGCACACTTTGCAGATGCTTTTAGCGCAGAGCTTTTCCCGCGCGAGGAGCGCGGCGAGGGCTTCTTCCAGCGCGGCGGCGGGCATGCCGCGGCGGCAGCCCAGCCCCAGCGCCAGCACCCGGGGCGCCAGCCACAGCACGGGGCCGGGGTCGCGCAAGGTCAGGGCCGCGTCGCAGCCGGCCCTGTCCTCCGTCAGGCGCACCCCGGCGGGGGGCGCCCCGGCGATGGGCCAGTCGCTGTACAGGCGCAGCGTGCGCCCCGCCAGCAGCGCCGCCGAGACGGGCTTGACCCTGTGCACGTCGGCCACGGCGCAGCCCTGGCGGCGGGCCCAGTCGTCGATGGGGAACAGGCCCCCCGCGTCCGTGGCGGTAGTCAGCACCGGGCGCGCGCCGCAGGCCGCGGCTATGGCCCGGGCCAGGGCGTTGGCCCCGCCCAGATGCCCCGACAGCAGCGGCACGGCGTAGCAGCCGCGCTCGTCCACGGCCACGACGGCGGGGTCCGTCTCCTTGCTGCGCAGGTAGGGGGCCACGGCCCGCACCGCGATGCCGCAGGCCCCCACGTAGACGAGGCCCGCGCCGGCGGCAAAGTGCGCCCGCGTCCAGCCCTGCAGCGTGACGGCCCCGCCACAGCGCGACGCCTCGCCCCCAAGGCCGGCGGCAAGCTGTTCAGCCAGGGCCAGCCCCCGCGCGCTGAAGGCGAGGTAATACAGCTTCACGCCCCGCCCTCCCGCCAGCCGGTGGTGAAGGCCGGGTCGTAGAGCTTGCTGCGCTCATAGCCGCCCCGGCCCAAAAAGTCCCCCACCAGCACCAGGGCTGTCTTATCGATGCCGGCGGCCGCGCCGCACTCGGCCAGCGACGCCACCGTGCAGCGGACGATCTTTTCCTCCGGCCAGGTGGCCTTGTACACCAGGGCGGCGGGGGTCTCGGGCGGGTAGCCGCCGGCCAGCAGCTCGGCCTGCACCGCGCCCAGCATGCCCGCCGAGAGGAACACCGCCATCGACGCCCGGTGCGCCGCCAATGCGGCCAGGCGCTCCCGCTCCGGCACCGGGGTGCGGCCGGCCAGCCGCGTGATGATCACGCTTTGGCTGACGCCGGGCAGGGTGTATTCGGCCCCGAGGGCCGCCGCCGCCCCGCAAAAGCTGGACACCCCCGGCGTGTCGTCCCAGGGGATGCCCAGCGCGTCGAGGGCGTCCATCTGCTCCCTGACAGCGCCGTAGACGCAGGGGTCGCCGGTGTGCAGCCGGACGGTGTCCAGCCCGGCGGCCTCGGCCTTCTGGATGGCGGCCAGGACCTCTTCCAGCGTCATGCGGGCGCTGTTGTACAGGGCGCAATCCGCCCGCACCCGGCCCAGCAGCGCCGGGTTGACAAGGCTGCCGGCATAGATCACGCAGCCGGCCTGCTCCAGCAGGGCCGCGCCGCGCAGCGTCAGCAAGTCGGGCGCGCCGGGGCCCGCCCCCACAAAATGTACCATCCTTATCCCTCCTTGACGATGACGGTGGCAAAATAGCCCGCGCCCAGGGCCGCGTCGGCCCCCTCCCCCGCGAGGCTGGGCAGCAGCAGTTCCCCCGGCAGGCCGCAGTTGGCCGCCAGGGCGCTGTGCTGCGCAAGGCCCGCCTGCCGCAAGGCATCCAGCACGGCGGGCAGGCGGCGGGCGCTCTTCATCAAAATTTTGGTCCCCGGCTGGGCCAGGGCGGCGGCAAGGTCCGCCTCTTCGGCGGCGGGGTAGATGTGCAAAGGCGTGTCGATGCCCGTCAGGCTGAGGTCCAGCCCGGCCGCCGCCGCGCAGAAGCTGGGCACCCCGGCCACCCGCGCGGTGGCAAAGCCCTCGGCCCGCAGCAGCTCGATCAGATAGCCGCAGGTGGCGTAGATGGACACATCCCCGAGGTTGAGCATCGCGACGTCGAGGCCGGCCGCCAGCTTTTCGCGCACGCGGGCCGCGGCGGCCCGCTGGGCGGCGGCGCGCTTTTGCGGGTCGGTGGACATCGTAAAGTCCAGCGGCAAAATCTCCTTGCCTGCAAGGTCCACCGCCTGCCGGGCGATATCCAGCGCCAGCATCCTGCCGCCGGCGGTGCGGGGCGCGGCCACCACCGGGCAGGCCCCGATCACCCGCACGGCTTTCAGCGTCAGCAGCTCGGGGTCGCCCGGGCCGACGCCCACGGCGTAAAAGGTTGCTTTAGTTCCCATCGTTCCTCCATTGTTCCAGCAGCGCGCGGGCCGCGGCGCTTTCGCCCAGCAGCCCATAGGCGTTGGAAAACAGCATGACCCCCACCCGGCAGGCCCCGGCGGCGCGCCGCTCCAGATGGCGCTGGGCCGCGGCGGTCAGGCTGTCCAGCACGGGCCCCCGCAGCCCCGCGCCGTCCAGCAGGGCGACGCAGGCGTCGGTGGTGGGCGCGGCGAGCAGGGCCCGGCACAGGCCGGCCGGGGCCCCGGCCGCCGCCGCGTGCGCGCAGAAGAGCTCGGCGCGGCAGTCGGCCATGCGGGAGTGCGTGTTCATGATCCCGCCGGCCAGCTTGACCAGCTTGCCGATGTGGCCCACCAGCAGCACGGAGGCGAAGCCCCCGGCCGCGGCCATATCCAGCGCCTCGCCGATCAGATTCGAGCAGCGCACCACCGGCGCGCCGAGGCGGTCGAGCCCTTCGGCGGCGAGGTAGTCCGCCCCGTAGTTGCCGGGCGTCAGGATCAGCCTGCCCCGGGGACTGGCGCAGGCCGCCTGGCGCAGCTCCACCTCGATGGTGCCGGCGATGGCCCGCTCGCTCATGGGCTCGACCACGCCCGAGGTGCCGAGGACGGACAGCCCCCCTTCGATGCCCAGCAGAGGGTTGAAGGTGCGTTCGGCCCGCTGCGCCCCGCCGGGGATGGAGATGACGATCTCGGCCCCGCCCCGGTACCCGGCGGCGTCCAGCTCGGTTTGCACGGCCTGGGCGATCATGCGGCGGGGCACGCGGTTGATGGCCGCCGCGCCCACCGGCTGGTCGAGGCCGGGCTTCGTCACGCGGCCCACGCCCTCGCCCCCGTCGATGGCAAGGCCCGGCCCCTCCGTCAGGCGGACGCTGGCCCACACCAGCATCCCGTCGGTGACGTCGGCGTCGTCGCCGGCGTCCTTGCGCACGGCGCAGCGGGCGCAGCCGCCGGCCAGCTCCAGCGCGGCGGGCTCCACCTCCACGGGCCAGCCCTTGGGCGTGCACAGGCACAGCAAAGCAGGCTGCTGCCCGGTCAGCAGCAGCCTGGCCGCACCCGCCGCGGCAAGCGCCGCGCAGGTGCCGGTGGTGTAGCCGCAGCGCAGCAGCTTCTGCCCGCTGCGGATATAATGTTCAAAGGCCATTCAAAAATCCCAGTCCATAAAGGCTTTGCCGGCCAGCGCCGCCTGCAGGCGGGCCGCGTAGATCGCGCGGACCTCAGCCTCGGCGGCAAGGCCGTGCATCGTGCACGACACCTCGTAGCCGTCCGCCTCAAGGCGGCTCTTCCAGCTGCCGGGACCTTCGCCGGCCATATCCTGCAGCACATGCTGCCCGGCCAGCACCATCAGGGGCGCCAGCTGCACGCGGCGGACCCAGGGCCGGGCGCGCAGCCAGGCGCGGACCTCCTCAAAGCCGGGCGTGCCCTCCACCGTGCCCACGCAGTAGCCGTCCAGGCGGTTCGCCTCAAAGGCGCGCTGCATCGCCTGGTAGGCGCGGCCGCCGGGGCCGGCCGCGCCGTGGCCCATCAGCACCACCGCCCGGCCCTCCTGCTGCGGGTACAGCGCGCGCAGCACGTGGTTCAGCGCCATAAAGGGCAAAAGGCCGTCCTCGCGGTCGGACTCGAGCAGCGGGCGGCCCACACGCAGGCGCGCAAAGCCCCCTGCGGCGGCTTCGGCTTCGGCGGCGAGCTTCTCGTACTCCGCGCCGCGCACCAGGTGCGTGGGCTGCACGAAGACCTCCTCCACGCCGGCAGCCTTCAGCTTGGCCAGGGCCTCGGCGGGGCTGTCCACCGGCGCGCCCTGGGCGGCCAGGGCGCGGCGCACCATGCCGCTGGTGTAGGCCCGGGCCGGCTGCCAGCCGGGCGCGGCGGCGGCCAGCGCCTGTTCCAGCGCGGCCAGCTCCTGCCGGGCGGCGGCGACGGTCGAGCCAAAGCTTGCGATCAGCAGTGCCTTTTTCATGCGGTTCTCCTTTCACTCAAAACGCCCCTGCCCGCGCCGGGCGGTAAGGCGGGGCGTGTACAGGGGTGCGGCTTCAATCGGGGAGTTTGCGCTGCGCGGTAAACACCGCGTCGATCAGCCCGTCCAGGTCGGACAGGTAAGTCAGCCCGCAGGCGACGCGGCGCAGCGCGGCCGCGCCCTTCAGCCCCCGCATATAGTGGATGGCCTGGGCCCGGGCCTGGGGCATGGCGGTGTATTCGCCTTTCAGCTGGACCATCTCCTCCACCTGGCGGCGCAGCGCGTTCATGCGGGCCTGCAGGTTCGGGGGCGGCGGCGCGGGCCGGCCCTCGATGGCGGCGTTGACCCGCTCAAACAGCCACGGGTCGCCCAGCGCGGCGCGGGCGATCATCACGCCGTCGCAGCCGGTCGTTTCCAACATGGTCAGGGCGTCCTCGGGGGACTGGATGTCCCCGTTGCCCAGCACCGGGATATCCACCGCCTGCTTGACCGCGCGGATGATGTCAAGGTCGATGCCCGGGACGTACATCTGCGCGCGGGTGCGGGCGTGGACGGTGATCAGCGCCGCGCCGGCCTGCTGGCAGGCTTTGGCGCATTCCACGGCGGTGACGTGCTCGCCGTCCCAGCCCTTGCGCATCTTGACGGTGACGGGCCGGGAGGTATGGGCCTTGACCTGGGCGACGATCTCGCCGCAGAGCTCCGGGTGCAGCATCAGCCTGCTGCCCGCCCCGCCCGAAACGATCTTCGGCGCGGGGCAGCCCATATTGATATCGAGGAAGTCGAAGTCCTCGCCTTCGATCATGGCGGCGGCCTGGCCCATGATCTCGGGCACCTCGCCGAACAGCTGCACCCCGTAGGGCGCGCCCTTGGTGGCCGGCCGCAGCAGGCTGAGGGTCTTGTGGTCGCGGTAGGTCAGCGCGCGGCTGGACACCATCTCGCTGACGGTGAAGCCCGCGCCGTGCTCCGCCATCAGGCGGCGGCAGGGCGCGTCGGTAAAGCCCGCCATGGGCCCGAACACGGCCCGGTGCGGCAGGGCGAGCGCCCCGATCTGGATCGGCCCCGTCATGCCTGCTCCGCCTTGTCCGCGGCGGCGTGCTCGCCCAGGTGGATGCGGGCCAGGGTCTGTTCGGCCTTGTCGCGCGCCAGCTCGATGTGGCGGGTCAGGGCGGCGGCCGCACCGTCCCAGTCGCCCGCCAGCGCCGGGCGCAAAATGGCCAGGTGCTCTTCGCAGGTGGCGCTGCGGCTCATCATGCCCACCTTGCCCGTCATGATGCGGAAGCGCGTGTTCTGCCCGGTGATGGAATCATGGGCCGAGCGCAGGTACTTGTTCGGCAAGGTGCTGATCAGCAGGTCGTGGAACGCGTCGTCCGCCGCGTAGAAGTCGCCGATCTCGCCGGGGTTCTGCATCAGGTAGACGAACTTTTCCAGCTCTTCGGCCGGCAGCAGGCTGCCGTAGACCCGCAAAGCGTAGGGCTCGACCAGAAGGCGCACCTCATAGATGCTGTGCACGTCCTCGTCGGTGATGGGCGAGACCATCAGCCCCTTTTTGGGCAATATGGCGATCAGGCCCTCCTGCTCGAGGCGGCCGAGGGCGTCCCGCATGGGGGTGCGGCTGATGTTGCCCATCTCGGCGCAGAGCTTCTGCTCGTTCAAAAACTGGCTGGGGGCGTACTCGCAGCTGAGGATCTTGCCCTTTAAGTAGTGATAAGCCTGCAGCTTCAAGCTGGGCTTTACGTTGGTATCTGTTTCTTTCATGTCCATTTTCTCTGCCTTCTTCATCCGCAGGCCGCTCAGGCCGGGCCCGCACCGGCCGGCCCTGCGCCGGCTGGGGGAAGCCGCCGTCCCCTTTACGGCTATCCCGTCCGGGCGGCAGGCTTCTTCCTGTTTATTATTTCACAACTTTGTCGAGATTACAAGGTTTCGGGCAATGTTTCTCTCTCCTTCCACATTTTACACAAAAAACGCACGGTTTTTTTCTGCTTTTACGCAAGTTTTGCGCCCTGTCAAGACAGGCGCGCCGCCCGCGCTTGCACTTTTGCGCGGGCATGCTATACTTATAGCATCACAGCAAAAGGAAGGGACCCGCCCCTATGGCACGCAGCTCAAGCTATAACACCCGCACCCGGCAGCTGATCCTGGACTACCTGACCGAGAACCGCCGCCACGCGGTCAGCGCCGCCGACATCGTCGCCCACCTCGAAGCCGCGGGCGAGCGCACCAACCCCACCACCGTCTACCGCTACCTGGACAAGCTCGCCGGCGAGCGCCGCGTGATGAAGTACGTCGCCGGCAAAGGCGAGCGCGCGGTCTACCAGTACGCCGACGAGGCCCACCACTGCCATGAGCACATCCACCTCAAGTGCGTGCGCTGCGGCGAGATCTTCCACATGGACTGCCACTTCATGGACGATGTGCGCCGCCATTTGCAGGACGAGCACGGCTTCACCCTGCAATGCGAAGGCAGCATCCTGTACGGCGTCTGCCGCCAGTGCGCGGAGAAAGAGGCCCGGGCCGCCGGCCCCGATGAAACATAACAAAGCCGCCCGCAGGGTCTCCCCCGCGGGCGGCTGTTGTTTTGGTAAGGTCAGGCGGTGAAGCTGACGTCCACGTTGCCGAGATGGACGTGGAAGTCGATGGACTTGCCGCTGCCGTCTCCGGGCTGGTCTTCCAGACTGCTCACAGCCCAGTTCCAATCCAGGTCGACCGAGATGCGGTAGGCCGCCTGGTCCCCTGTCAACGTGCCTTCTATGTTCCCCGTCGTCATTTCGCACTTGTACACCGAGGCATTGACGTGATCAAAGCCGATGTTGCCGGTCTTCATGTGCGCGTAAAGGGTCCCGGCTGTCACGTCCCAGAATTTGATTTTGCCGTTGCCGACCTCTGTCCGAAGCGTGCCGGCTGTCACATCCCTGGCCAGCGCGCTCCCGTTTACTATGTTGGTTTGGACCGTGTCCGCCTTCACATTTTGGACCTCAACGGTTCCGTTCTTCACCTCAGCCCGGAGCGCGTCCGCCTCTACCCCTGTAAACCCGATGCTGCCATTGTCTACTTCGGCGTAAAGGCTTGCGTATGTTTTTTCAGGCAGGGTGACGGTGACCGTATTCTCGTAGGTGCGCACGTATTTTGTGCGGGCAACAGAACCGGAGCTGTCGGTTTCGCGGCTATAAAATTCTTCCGGCTCGACCGCATCCACATCGACGGTCAGCACGCCATCCTCGACGGAAAAGCAATAGTCGAATTCTCCCTTGGCATCGGCGGAAGATTCCACCGTGATCTTATCCGTCCGGCCCGTCTGCATGATCAGCTCCACGTTCTCAACATTGGCCGTCACCGCGCTGACCGGCTCGGCCGTCTCGTATTGCAGGACGCGGGCTTCCTCCTCCGCCTCGGCGGCGGACGCCGGCAGGATGCAGCCGCACAGCAGCGCGGCCGCAGCCGCGGCAGACAAAAGACCTTTTGCAAACCTTGTCATATGGAATACCTCCTGTTCTTTTGGCTTTCGTCTGGAAAGCTTCTGGCTGCAGTATAGCACAGTCAAAACCCCTTGTGGGCGTTTTGCAGTGAACAGGATAGTTTTTGCAGTGAAAACGGCATTCACTCCACGATCTCGTAGAGGTCCGCGCCGGCCCAGCGCTCAAAATAGCGGCGCAGCTCAAGGTTTTTGTCCCATTTGTCCTGCGGGTAGTCGCCGTAGCGGCGGCGGACGTCCTCCATGCGGGCGGCCATATCCACCGGGCCGTCGGGGCCGGCCAGCGTGTCGCACAGCTGGATCAGGCGGTCGTAGTCGTCGTAGACCGCGGCGGCGAGGGCGGCGTCCAGCTCGGCCACCGCCGCGGGCGGGATATCGTAGTTGCCGATGTAGGCCCCCAGCCGCTGCACCTGGAAGGAGTGGGTCAGGCAGATGCGGGCCGCGTCGCCGTAGCCCAGCTCGTTCATATACTTCCAGCCGTAGTACACGTGGCACAGGTGGCCGTCGCCGTACCAGCGGCCGATGTCGTGCAAAAGGCCCAGCACATAGGCCTTGTCCGGGTCGAGGCCGGGGCAGCGGGCGGCGATCCGTCCGGCGCAGCGGGCCGCGGTGCGGCTGTGGTCATCCCAGCGGCCGTGGATGGCGCTGACCTTGTCATAGCGGGCCTTGGCGTCGCGCAGGATGCGTTCGGCCTCTTCGCGGGTAGGGTACATAGGGGGGGCTCCTTTCCGGCATTTTTGTACATTCGGGCCAGTTTGTTTATAGACAGGCCCGGGCGCTTTGGGTACAATAGAGGATGAGGGAGTACGTTTTACTCTTTCTGGTACAGCACCCCGGCCTCGGCCAGGGCCGCCTCGATGCGGCGGAAGGCCGCCTCGTCCGCGCAGCGGATGGTGTGCAGGTGCACCCCGCCGGTCATGCTGGACAGCAGGCTGGCGGGCGAGGACTCGGCCCCGCGGACGAAGGCGTCGGCGTCGTAGCGGCTGGCGACGTTCAGGTTGGCGCGTATCTCGCCGTAGAGGGCGTTTTCGACGATGACGTCCACCACCACGCCCCCCTGGTCGGCGACGGCGTACAGCTCGCGGCGCATGGCCTCGGTGCTGCTGTGGCAGCAGGCCACCAGGCCGCTGTAGCCGTCCTCCGCCGGGCGCAGCAGGTAGCCGCGGGGCGTGGCGTCGATCTGCGCCCCGCCGGCCCGCAGCAGGGCCACGTCCCCCACCACGATCTGCCGGGACACCCCCAGCTGCGCCGCCAGCGCCGAGGCGCTGACCGGGGCGCTGCTCCGGGCCAGTTTTTGCAGGATGGCCTCCCGCCGGGCGCTCGCGTTCATAGCCGCCCCTCCCCTCACTGGCCCAGGCCCAGCACGGTGCCGTAGTTGCCGGGCAGCTCGACGGTCAGGCGGCCGTTTTCGACGCGGGCCGCCACTTCCTCGCTGCCGGCGCAAGCGGCCAGCAGGTCTTCCGCCTCTTCGGCGGGGACGGGCAGGGGCAGCTCCAGCCGGGCGGGGGCGTCGGCGTTGTTCAGCACCGTGACCAGGGCGCGGCCGTCCAGCACGCGCGCGAAGGCGTAGCGCTCGGTGGTCAGCAGCAGCTCCTGCGGGCGGCCATAGCTCAGGGCGGGCTCGGCCGCTTTCAGCCGGCCCAGGGCCGCGTACAGGCTGGCGAGCGGGTCTTCCTCCATGGCGTTTTCAAAATCGGCCAGCTCCAGGCAGGGGCGCAGGGGCCAGTCGCTGCCCCACTCCTTCTTGCCCTCGATGCCGAACTCCGAGCCATAGTAGATGGACGGGACGCCCCACAGCGTGTACACCAGGATGGCGATGTGCCGCATGTGCGCGCGGTTGCGCAGCTTGTTGGGCAGGCGCTCGACGTCGTGGTTGTCCGAGAAGGTATACAGGCGCGTGTCGCCGCACAGGCCCTGCAGGCGGCGCATGGTGTGGGCGATCTCAAAGTAGTTGTGGTCGTTGTGGCCGCTCCACAGGCCCTTGTGCAGCTCGTAGTTCGTCACCGAATGCAGCGTCTGCGGGTTGGCCCAGCGGCTGTAGTCGCCGTGGATCACCTCGCCCAGCAGCCAGAAGTCGGGCTTCAGCCCGTCGGTAAAGCGGCGCAGGTTCTGCATAAAGCCGAAGTCCAGCACGTCGGCCGCGTCCAGGCGGATGCCGTCGATGTCGAACTGCTCGACCCAGAAGCGCACCGTGTCGAAGTGGTACTGCTGCACGGCGGGGTTGCGCTGGTTCAGCTTGACCAGCAGGTTGTGCCCGCCCCAGTTGCCGTAGGAGAAGCCGTCGTTGTACTCGTTGTTGCCCCAGAAGTTGACGTCGCAGAACCAGTCCCGGTAGGCCGAGCCCTCGCGGCGCGCCCGCAGGTCCTCAAAGGCGAAAAAGCCCCGGCCCACGTGGTTGAACACGCCGTCCACGATCACCTTCTGCCCGCGCTCGTGGCAGGCCGCCACCCAGGCGGCGAAGTCCTCGTTCGTGCCAAGGCGGCGGTCCACGCGGCGGTAGTCCACGGTGTCGTAGCCGTGGCTGCCGCTCTCGAACAGGGGGCCGATATAGATGGCGTTGCAGCCCAGGGCCGCGGCGTGGGCGGCCCAGGCGTCCAGCTTTGCGAACGCGCCGGGGACGGCGCGGCCGTCGTTCTCATGGGCGCAGCCGCACAGGCCCAGCGGGTAGATATGGTAAAAAATAGCGCTGTCAGACCAAGACATAAATACAACTCCTGTACATACAGTTTCGGGCCGCGGTGCGCGCCCGTGGGAACAGTATAGCACATTTTTGGGGGATATGCACCGCTTTTTCCACGATTCTTACAAAAAACGCCACTTGTTTCACAAAGTTTAACTAAAATTTTGCAGTTAAGGAGAGTCACAGTATGTATCAATTCACGATCCCGCAGGCATTTTGGGAGGGCGAATGCTTCGACGCCTACCGCTGGATGGGGGCCCACCCGGCGGCGGGGCCCAAGGGCGAGGCGGGCTGGCAGTTCACGCTGTTCGCGCCCGGGGCCAGGGCCGTGTCGGTGTGCGGCAGCTGGCCCGGGGGCGAGGACGTGCCCATGGAAAAGACCGAGGCCGGCTTCTGGCGCGTCTACATCCCCGGCCCGGCCGAGGGCGACAGCTACCAGTACCGCGTCACCGGGGCGGACGGCAGCGTACAGCTGCACGCCGACCCCTACGCCTTCGCCAGCGAGCTGCGGCCCGGCACGGCCAGCAGGCTGGCCATCCGCGCCTTCCCCTTCGACGACGGCGAATGGATGGCCCGCCGGGACAAGTGCCGCAACCTGCCCATGAACATCTACGAGCTGCACGCCGGCAGCTGGAAGCGCAAGCCCGGCGCCGAAGCGCCCGACGGCGGCGAGGGCGGCTGGTACGACTATGAGGAGCTGGCCAAGGAGCTGGTGCCCTGGCTGACCGCGCACCACTACACCCACGTGGAGCTGCTGCCCCTGGCCGAGCCCCCCTTCGACGGCAGCTGGGGCTACCAGACCACGGGCTATTTTTCGGTGACGAGCCGCTACGGCACGCCGGCGCAGTTCGCGCATTTTGTCAACGCCTGCCACCGCATGGGCATCGGGGTGATCATGGACTTTGTGCCGGTGCACTTCGCGGTGGACGCCACGGGCCTGGCGCGCCTGGACGGCACCTGCCTGTACGAGTACGACAGCGACGTGGGCGAGAGCGAGTGGGGCACCCACAACTTCAACTATTACCGGGGCGAGGTGCGCAGCTTTTTGAACAGCGCCGCCGCCCTGTGGATGGACGTGTACCACTGCGACGGCATCCGCATGGACGCCATCTCCCGCGCCATTTACTGGCTGGGGGACCCGGCCCGCGGGGTCAACCAGGGGGCGCTGGACTTTCTGCGCCGGCTGAACCACGGGCTGAACCAGCGCTGGCCCACGGGCGTCTACATCGCGGAGGACTCGACCAATTACCTGAAGATCACCGCGCCCACGCGCTATGAGGGCGTCGGCTTCGACTACAAATGGGACATGGGCTGGATGCACGACACGCTGGACTACTTCGCCACGCCCTTCGGCGAGCGGCCGGCCCAGTACGGCAAGCTGCTGTTCAGCATGCAGTACTTTTACAACGAGCTGTACCTGCTGGCGCTGAGCCACGACGAGGTAGTGCACGGCAAAAAGACCATCATCGACAAGCTCTGGGGCAGCTATGAGGAGAAGTGCAGCCAGCTGCGCACGCTCTACTTTTACATGTTCGCCCACCCGGGCAAGAAGCTGAACTTCATGGGCAACGAGCTGGCCCACTTCCGCGAGTGGGACGAAAAGCGCCCCCTCGACTGGGGGCTGCTGGCCTACCCCTTCCACGACAGCTTCCAGCGCTATTTCGCAGCGCTGGCGCTGCTGTACGCCAGCGAGCCCGCGCTCTACGTGGGCGAGTACGACCCCCGCTGCTTTGAGTGGGTGGCCTGCGAGAGCGCCGCCGAGGGCGTCTACGCCTGGCTGCGCCGCGGCCGGGGCCAGTGCCTGCTGTGCGTGATGAACACCCAGGACAAGGCCCACAAGCAGTTCCCGCTGTACCTCGCCATGCCGGCCGCCGCCGAAGAGCTGCTGAACAGCGAGGCCCCCCATTGGGGCGGCAGCTTTGAGGGCGAAACCAGCCTGCACACCGTGGACGGGGGCGTCTACGGGCGCGACTACACCCTCTTTGCCGACCTGCCCGCGATGGGTAGCCGGCTGTTCCGCCTGACGCCGGAGGCCCCCCACCCCGGCGCGGCCAAGGCCAGCGCGGCCAACGCCGCCAAACAGGCCCGCGCCGCCAAAGCCCGCGCCGCGCGCGCCGCCAAAAAGGCCGCCGCGGACGGGAAGAAGAAATAAACAGCGAAGCTCCGCCCACCACGGGCGGGGCTTTTTCCCTGCTGGACATTTCCGCCCCTGGTCTGGTATACTGGTACTACCACTTCGTGCAAATTTGACCGAAAGGAAGTTTTTTCCATGCCCATCACCCAAGTACGGCCGGCCCCGGAGCGCCGGCCTGTGCGGCGCGCGCCGCGCGGCGCGGCGGCGCTGGCGCTGCTGCTGGCGCCGGGCGCGCTGTGCGGCGCGGCCGCCGCCGGGCTGGACGGGGCGTTGTTCTTCGCGCTGCTCGGCCTGTGGGCCGGCTGCCTGCTGCTGTGCCTGGTGCTGGCCGCCGTCCGGCGGGCGGGGGTCCGCTTCGAGCTGTTCCACGGGGCCATCCTGGTGGGGGTGTACCTGCTGCTGGCCATCTGCGCCAGCCTGCAGGTGGCCGGGCGGGACTTCGTCTACGTCTGGGACTACGCCAACTACACCCTGCGCCAGTACGAGGCCGAAGCCGCCTTCGCCGCCGGGCCCCTGGCCGGGCTGTGGCACCTTGTGTCCAGCCTGACCGGGGACTACACCAGCTTCATCTGCCTGTTCACCGAGTTCCCCTTCTGCCTGTCGGCCCGCAGCGGCGACAGCTATGTGCTCAGCCAGCTGGTCAGCGTGCTGCCGGCGCTGCTGCTGGCGCTGGGGGGCGTGGTGGCCAAAGTGGGCCAGGTGCTGGAAGTGAAGAACGAGCGCGGCTTTTTCCTCATGGGGCTGAGCTTTGCCGCCTGCTTCCCCTTTTTGCGGCTGGCGGCCGCGCTGGGCCAGCCGGACTTGTTCGGGCTTATCTTCGCGCTGGTGATCGTGCTGCTGACGCTGGACTACTGCTTCGACACCGCCGAGCCCGCGCGCTGGGCGGGGCTGTTCTTCGCCACGGCGGCGCTGGCCGTCACGCGGCGGTGGTATCTCTACTTCATCGTGTCGTACTACGCCGTTTACGCGGCGGCGGTGCTGGCCGGGGCCGTCCGTTTGGGGCGCGCGGGCCGGGGCCGCGCCGCCGGCGACCGCATCCGCGGGCTGATCACCTTCGGGGCCGGGTCGGTGGCGGCCATGATCATCCTGTTCTGGCCCATCGTGCAGAAGGTGCTCAGCTACAGCTACGCCGAGCACTACGCCGCCTACAACACCGGCGGGCTGGCGCTGGAGCTGTACAGCCAGGCCCTCCGGCTGGGGCTGCTGTACCTGCCGCTGGCCGCGGCGGGCGCGGTGTGGGCCTGCCGGCACGGCAAAGCCCCCCTGGCGGCGCAGACGCTGGCGGTGCTGGCGCTCAGCCTGGTGCTGTTCACCCGCGTGCAGAACATGGGCGCGCACCAGACGCTGCTGCTGCTGCCGGGCTACATCGTGCTGATGCTGCTGGGCGCGGCCGCCCTGGCCGAGAGCCTGGGCCGCCTGCGCCGGCTGAAGCTGGGGTACTGGCTGTTCACGCTGGCGTTCAGTATGTCGGTGCGCCTGTCGCCGCTGACCACCATCGCGCTGCCGGACTTCCTCTACCCTTTGTTTGCGCGCGGCGCCACCGAACAGTTCGTGCAGCTGGACACGATGGTCTACGACCGCACGGATCTCGCGCAGATACGCGCCCTCGCCGGCTGGATCGACGCCCACTGCGCCGAAGGCGAATTCGCCTACATGATCCCCCATTCGATGACCTACTGCCCCGATACATTTAAGAATGCCAGCCTGCCCGACCGCCCGTTGGAGGACAAGCTCGCCTTCGGCTTCGGCATTTTGGGCACGCAGCCCTTCCCCACCGAGCTGTTCGAGGCGAAGTACGTGCTCACGGCCGAGCCCTTCCCCTGGTGCTACGAGGTCAGCGGCGTGGCCGCCAAGCTGAACGACCAGTTCTTCACCATCAGCGGCGCGTACTACGTGCCGGAGCAGCGCTTTGATATGGGCAACGGCACGGTCTTTACCGCCTACCGGCGCGCAGTGCCCGTCACCCGCGCCGAGGCCGAGGCCTACCAGGCCGCCTTCGCCGAAGAGAACGCGCAGTTCCCCGAGCTGTTCAGCCAGGTCATCCAGGGCTGGCTGGAAGAGAAGGGGCTGTAGACCTCTCCATTTCCCTCTTGCCCAGGGGGCGGCGATGGTGTATACTGGTTTGTTGTATCCAGACATAACGCAAGTTTTGCTATACAGGAGGTCAAAGCCATGTTGAAATTGTACGGCGCGCCCATCTGCGCCACCTGCCGCGAGGTCAAGCAGCAGCTGGACGGCAAGGGCATCCCCTACGAGTATATCGATATCACCGAGAGCACCAAGAACCTGCGCGCCTTTTTGGCCATGCGCGACAGCCTGAGCGCCTACGACGCCGTCAAGGCCGAGGGCCGCATCGGCATCCCCACCTTCGTGTGGGAGGACGGCTCCGTCACGCTGGACACCGACTGGCTGGCCGCCGGCGGCGCCTGCACCGACTGCTGAGAGGAGGGCACCGCTATGGCAAACGCAACCCCGAAGGTCACGCTGGGCCAGTACAAGGGCCTGGCCATCACGCGGCACGTGCGCCCCGTGCTGGAGCGCACCGTCGAGCAGGAGATCACCCACCGCTGCCGCCTGCACGCCTATTATACCCCCAGCGACGGCCCCGCCAAGCGCGGCGACAAGGTCAATTTTGACGCCGAGGGCTTCCGCGGCGGGCAGCCCATCCCCGACAGCAAAAACGAGAACGCCAGCATCCTGCTGGGCACCGGGCGGCTGACCCCCGCCATCGAGCGCGCCTTCTACGGCCACAAGGCCGGCGACAGCTTCGAGGTGGCCTTCACCTACCCGCAGGACTTCCAGCTGGAAGAGCTGGCGGGCGTGGAGGCGGTGTTCCGCATCCAGCTGCACGCCGTGGCCGAAAAGCACACCCCCGAGGCCAACGAGGACTTTGCCCGCAGCCGCGGCTTCGACTCGCTGGAGGCCATGCGCGCCGAGATCCGCAAGGAAAAGCAGGCCCTGCACGAGGCCGCCGCCGACCGCAAGGCCGGCCAGGAGCTGCTGGATATGGCCGGGGCCAACCTGACCGTGGACCTGCCCGAGCCGCGCATCGCCGCCGAGGCCGAGCGCGAGTATAAGCAGCTGGAGGCCAAGCTGCAAAAGAGCGGCATCCCCCTCGAGACCTATTGCAAGAGCTGCCGCACCAGCCCCGAGGGCCTGCGCAAAAGCTTCCGCGCCAGCGCCGAAAAGCGCCTGCGCAGCCTGCTGGCGGCCAAGGCCATCTCCGAGGCGGAGGGCATCGTCGCCCACAAGGACGAGGTCGAGGCCGAGTACCGCCGCCTGGCCGCCCACCACAACACCCCCGAGGCCGAGATCCGCAAGCTGCTGGCCCCGGACGCGGTGGCCGCGGCCCTGGTGGCCCAGAAGGTGCAGGCCTTCCTGCTGGCGAACGCCCAGGTGACCAGCGTCACCGACCCCGCCCCGCAGGGCGCGGCGGCTGCGAAAGAGGGCTGAGCCGGCATGAGCATCTTTACCAAAGTCGCGATGAACGCGCTGATGAACAACAGCCACCCCGAGATCGACCGCAAGCAGTGCTGGAACCTGCACCCCCACAAGGAGCAGTGCACCGACTGCAAGGACATCTGCCCCTACGGGGACGATGTGTTCAGCCGCCCGAACCTCGCCAAGGACTGGGACCTGTGCAGCGACTGCGGGCTGTGCGTGTCGGTGTGCCGCACCCGCTGCATCACCCCCTCGCAGGAGCAGGTGCAGCGCGACCTGTCCCAGGCCGGCGCCGACAACGACACCGTCTGGCTGGGCTGCGAGCAGAGCGCCCGCCACAACGACATCGTGCGCCCCTGCGTGGGGGCCCTGTGCTGGGAGGCGCTGGCCTACCTGGCCCTGTGCCGCAAGCTGGTGCTGGACCTGACGCCCTGCGGCGAATGCGAAAACGAGCGCTGCGCCGCGCTGCTGCGCCAGAACCTGACCCGCCTGGTGGAGTTTTTGGGCCAGCCGCTCTTCGACGCGCGCATCACCCTGGCCTACCAGCCGGAGGACGCGCCCTACCAGGCTAAGGAGCTGTCCCGGCGGGAGATGTTTGCCCACGTGGGCGACAGCTCGAAGAACGGCACGCGCCAGCTGCTGCGCATGCTGCCCGGCCTGCAGGAAGAGGAGGAGAACACGATCCAGCCCTTCCGCTACCTGCTCAACGAGCGGGTCAAGCAGCTCAAGGGCGCGACGGTCAGCCCCTTCCACTACGGGGTGTACCTGCCGGCCTTCACCTCCAAGTGCTTCGGCTGCGGCCGCTGCGAAAAGAACTGCAAGGCCGGGGCCATCCGCTTTGAGGACCTGCCCGACGGGCAGACCCGCATCGTCGTCACGCCCTGGCGCTGCAGCGAGTGCGGCATGTGCGCCGCCAGCTGCAACCACAAGGCCATCGACGGCATGAAGCTGCGCCAGCTGACCAGCTTTGGGCCCGTAAGCGTCTTGCGCTTTACAAAGCAGCTGTGCAAGGACTGCGGCAAGCCCATCCCCGCCGGCAGCACCGACGGCCTGTGCGCCACCTGCCGCGTCAAGCAGCGCACCAAAAAGCGCCAGGAGGCCGCCGCGGCCCGCGCCCGTGAGCGCGCCGCCGAACGCGCGGCCCAGCGCGCCGCCAAGCAGGCCGCCGAGGCCGAAGCCGCCGCCCAAACGGCCGCCGGCGCCGCGGCAGACCGGCCCTCCGCGCCGCACGCCGGGGGCTGACGCGCCCGGGCCGCAAGAAACTTTCATCCTCCAGATGAGTAAAAATGTTGACATACGCCGCGTTCGATGTTATACTGCAACACAAGCGAAGCCAACAGGCCGGGGGATGTTACAACGGAGTAACGGATGGGATTCCGTTGCTCCGTTTTGCTTTGCCCGGCCCCAAAATAGATGTAAAGGGGAGTTTACCATGCGTCAAACCTTATCCCGCCGCCAGTTCCTCAAGGCTGCCGGCATCAGCACAGCCGCCGCCTGCTCCGCCGGGCTGCTCAGCGCCTGCGGCTCCGGCAGCGGTGCAAGCGGGGGCGGGGCCGCCGCCGCGGATACCTCCAGCTACACCATCCTGTATTCCAGCCAGCCCGCGACGCTCAACTACCTGACCACCGCCACCGACATCGAGATGGTGGTGGGCGCCAACTGCATCGACACCCTCGTCGAGTACGACAACAAGGGCGTCATGCGCGAGGGCCTGGCCACCGAGTGGGAGTTCGACGAGCCGTCCCTGACCTGGACCTTCCACCTGCGGGACGAGAACTGGGTGGACATGAACGGCCAGGCCGTCGCGCCCGTCACTGCGCAGGACTTCGTGGACGCGCTGCGCTACCTGCTCACCCCGGCCTACGCCGCCTCCAACGTGGGTCTGGTCACCTCCTACATCGCCGGGGCCGAGGCCTACTACGACTACCAGGTCGCCCTGGCCAACGCCGAGAGCGGCCTCGTCGAGGACGACGGCACCGCCTACACCGTGGACGCAAACGGCGTCGTGACCGTCAGCGCCCCCGGCGCCGAGGCCGTCACCTATGAGCCGGTCGACTTTTCCACCGTGGGCGTCAAGGCCGTGGACGAGCACACCCTGACCTACACCTTGACCTACGACTTCCCGGGCTTCCTCAGCCTGCTGGTCTACCTGCCCTACGAGCCGGCCTACGGCCCCCTGCTGGAGGAGATGGGCGACCAGTTCGCCACTTCGGCCGAGACGCTCTACAGCTGCGGCGCGTTCTACCTGTCGGAGTACGTCCCCCTCGAGAGCTGGGTCATGACCAAGAACCCCGAGAACTACGACGCCGATAACGTCTTCATCGAGACGGTCAGCCGCATCTACAACGCCGAGGCCGAGGTCAACGGCCCCGAGATGGTCAAGCGCGGCGAGATCGACGAGGCGACCATCGGCTCCGACATTCTGGACAGCTGGCTGGCGGACGACGCCACGAAGGACCTGGTCTCGATGGACCGGCCCAACACGAACTATACATACTTCTACCTGTTCAACTTCATGCCCTTCTACCACGAGTTCTCGGGCCAGACCGTCGAGGGCCTGGACGACGAGTACGAGCCGGAAAACTGGGCCAAGGCCATCAACAGCACGAACTTCCGCAAGGCCTTCCTCTACGGCATCAACAACGCCGTCACGCTGGCCGTCACCGCGCCCGAGGGCTACGAGGGCTATAAGCTGAACACCGTCACCCCGCCCTCCTTCTGCGCCAACGACGACGGCGTCGACTACACCCAGTGCGGCAACCTGGCCAATATCTCCGAGTTCTTCAACGAGGAGACGGCCAAGCAGTACCGCGACGCCGCCATCGAGGAGCTTTCGGCCCAGGGCGTCACCTTCCCCGTCAAGGTGCAGATGCCCTATAACCCCTCCACCCCCGACTGGGACCGCCAGTGCCAGGTCTTTAAGCAGCAGCTTGAGAGCGTGCTGAACGACGGGGCCGACTTCATCGACGTCATCCTGACCGCGGGCCCGGCGGACAACTACCTCTCGGCCGTGCGCCGCGCGGGCAAGTACTGCTTCCAGCTGTGCAACTGGGGCGCGGACTACTCCGACCCGGAGACCGAGACCGACCCCTTCTACCAGACGCCGGGCGGCTACGGCGGGCGCTACGCCTACCTGCGCACCGCCGTCGAGGACGGCATCGTCACCGGCGAGACCGCCGACACCATCATGGCCTACATGGAGGCGGTGGAGGCGGCCAAGGCCATCACCACCGACATCAACGCCCGCTATGAGGCCTTCGCCAACGCCGAGGCCCTGCTGATCGAGAACGCCCTCGCCATCCCCATGGGCATGAGCGTGCCGGCCTACCTGGCCACGCGCCTGAACTACTGGGAGGGGCAGTACGCCTCGACGGGCTTCTCCAACAAGCGCCTGAAGGGCATCCACGTGCTGGACCACTACGTCTCGATGAGCGAGTACGAGGCCAACCGCGACGCCCGCTGACACACTGCCGCACAGGGGCCGCCCCTTGGTACGAGGAGCGGCCCCCTGTTGTTTGTATCAAGAAAGGATAGGTGGGGCCGGGATGGTAAACTATCTGGCCAAACGCATCGGGCACTCGATCCTGACGCTATTCATCATCGTGACGCTCGTATTCTGCCTGCTCCGGCTGATGCCGGTGGAGGGCTACTTTGCCAACTATGAAAAAATGACCGAGACGCAGATCCAGGCCGGCCTGCAGTCCATGGGCCTGCTGGACCCGCTGCCGGTGCAGATCGCGCGCTTCTGGCGCGACGCCTTCCACGGGGACCTGGGCGTCAGCCACATCTACCGCGTCAACGTGCCGGTGGTGGATATCCTGCTGGACAAGCTGCCCATCTCCATCCAGATGGGCGTCACCGCCATGGTGCTGTCGCTGCTTTTGGGCATACCGCTGGGCCTGGTGATGGGCCGCTTCAAGCACCGCCTGCCCGACAAGCTGGGCACGGGCGTCGTCATCCTGATCCAGGCGGTGCCGGCGGCGGTCTACTACCTGTACATCCAGATGTACGGCACCACGGCGCTGAACGTGGGCCTGCTGTTCAACGCGGACAACCTGCGCTACTGGGTGCTTCCGGTGTTCTCCATGAGCCTTGGCAACATCGCCTTCTACGCCATGTGGCTGCGCCGCTACATGGTGGACGAAAGCAACAAGGACTACGTGTTGCTGGCCCGCGCCAAGGGCGCCAGCGAGGCGCGCATCGCGCTGCGGCACATCTTCCGCAACGCGATGGTGCCGCTGGTGCAGTACATCCCCTCGGCCTTTTTGAACACGGTGGTCGGCTCCATCTACATCGAGAGCCTGTACAGCATCCCCGGCATGGGCGGGCTGCTGGTCACCTGCGTGCAGCGGCACGACAACACGATGGTGCAGGGCATCGTCCTGCTGTACGCCTGCGTGGGCATCATCGGTTTGATCCTGGGCGACCTGCTCATGGTCCTGATCGACCCGCGCATCAGCCTAGGTAAGAAAGAAGGTGGGCGCTGATGCTGTTCTTTTTGAAAAACGCAAAATCGAAGCAGCTGGAGGACGCCCTGAGCCAGAGCCAGCGCCAGGGCCCGTCCGCCGCCTGGGCCAAGCTGCCGGAGGATGAGCTGTTCACCCCGGCGGGCTTCCGGGCGGAGCAGGCCGAGGCCACCGCCAGCTCGAACTACAGCTACTGGGGCAGCACGCTGCGCTCCTTCCTCAAGAACAAGTTCGCCGTCGCGCTGCTCATCGCGCTGGTGGCGGTGGTGGGCTTCGCCTTTTTGCAGCCGCACCTGCCCGGCCAGATCGACCCCAACTACTGCCGCGTCGACCCTGAAACGGGCATCCAGTACCGCAACATCGCCCCCGGGGTGGACGGCTTCGTCTGGGGCTCCAACTCCATCGGGCAGGATCTGTGGGCCCGCATCTGGGCCGGCACGCGCACCAGCCTGGTCATCGCCTTCTTCGTCGCCTTGATCGAGGCCGTGGTGGGCATCACCGTGGGCGTGCTGTGGGGCTATGTGCGCCAGCTCGACTTTTTCTTCACCGAGCTGTACAACATCTGCGACAACATCCCCTCCACCATCATCCTGATCCTGATCTCCTATGTGGCCAGCCCCAGCGTACCCACTTTGATCCTGGGCATGTCCCTGACCGGGTGGATCGCCATGGCACGCTTCATCCGCAACCAGATCCTCATCATCCGCGACCGGGACTACAACGTCGCCTCCCGCTGCATCGGCACCCCCGTCTACCGGATCGTGCTGCGCAACCTGCTGCCCTATCTGGTCTCGGTCATCATGCTGCGGATGGCCCTCACCGTCCCCGCCGCCATCGGCAGCGAGGTGTTCGTCACCTACATCGGCCTCGGCCTGTCGGTGGAAACGCCCAGCCTCGGCAACCTGATCAACGACGGCCGCCAGGTGATGATGCAGGCGGGGCTGCGCTACCAGCTGATCTACCCCACCCTGATCCTGAGCTTTGTGACCATCGCCTTCTACCTGATCGGCAACGCCTTCTCGGACGCCGCCGACCCCAAGAACCACATGCAGTAAAGGAGGCCGGCCTACAAGATGGAAACCATGACGCCGATCCTTTCGGCACGCAACGTACACATCTGCTTCAACCTCCGCGGCCGGGTGCTGCACGCCATCCGGGGCATCGACCTTGACGTCTGCCGCGGCGAGGTGCTGGCCATCGTGGGGGAGTCGGGCTCGGGCAAGTCGGTCTTTACCAAGTCCTTCATGGGCCTTCTGGATGCCAACGGCTCCATCACCGAGGGGACCATCGACTACTTCGGGGCCGACGACGGCAGACCCATCCGGCTGTCCGCCCTCAAAAAGGAGAAGGACTGGCTGAAGGTCCGCGGGCGGGAGATCGCCATGATCATGCAGGACCCCATGACCAGCCTGAACCCCCTCAAGACCATCGGAGATCAGATCGCCGAGGCGGTCACCCTCCACCAGGGGCTCAAGGGCCGCGCCGCCCACGCCAGGGCGGTGGAGTACCTGCGGGACGTCGGCATCGCCGACCCCGAGGTGCGCAGCCGCCAGTACCCCCACGAATTTTCGGGCGGGATGCGCCAGCGGGTGGTCATCGCCATCGCCGCGGCCTGCAGCCCCAAGATTCTGATCTGCGACGAGCCCACCACCGCCCTCGACGTCACCATCCAGGCGCAGATCTTGGAGCTGCTGCGCCGCCTGCGGGACAAATACGACCTGACCATCGTCCTCATTACCCACGACCTGGGGGTGGTGGCCAACATCGCCGACCGGGTGGCGGTGATGTACGCCGGCGACATCGTCGAGCTGGGTACCGCCGACGAGGTCTTTTACGACCCGCGCCACCCCTACACCTGGGCGCTTCTGTCCAGCATGCCCCAGACCGGCGTCAAAGGGGAGGAGCTGTTCAACATCCAGGGCACGCCCCCCAACCTCTTCGCCGAGATACGCGGGGACGCCTTTGCCCCCCGCAACCCCCAGGCCCTCAAGATCGACTTTGTCA
>CALXGZ010000026.1 GCA_944387975.1 uncultured Faecalibacterium sp. | reverse complement strand
AGGTGCAGGCCGATTACGACGCCGCGGCCCTGCGCGTCAAGCAGGTGGAGCTGGCCGCCCGCAACGCGGCCGAGACGGTGGATATCACCCTGCCGGCCAAGACGCGCCCCACCGGCGGGCTGCACCCGCTGACGCTGGTGCGCAACCAGATCATCGACGCCTTTGCGGGGATGGGCTTTGAGATCTACGAGGGGCCCGAGATCGAGGACGACGACCACTGCTTTACCCGGCTGAACGTGCCGAAGGACCACCCCGCCCGCGACATGCAGGACACCTTCTACCTGTCGGACGAGCTGCTGCTGCGCACCCAGACCTCCACCGGGCAGATCCGCACGATGGACGCCGAGCGCCCGCCCATCAAGGTGCTGGTGCCGGGGCGCGTGTTCCGCTCCGACTCGGACGCCACCCACAGCCCCATGTTCCACCAGATGGAGGGCCTGGTGGTGGACAAGGGCATCACCCTGTGCGACTTGCAGGGTATGCTGGACGTGTTCGTCCAGCGGCTGTTCGGCAGCGAGGTGCGCACCCGCCTGCGCCCGTCCTACTTCCCCTTCACCGAGCCCAGCGTCGAGGTGGACGTCAGCTGCTTTGAGTGCCACGGCAAGGGCTGCGGCCTGTGCAAGCACACCGGCTGGATCGAGATCTTGGGCGGCGGCGTCGTCAACCAGAAGGTGCTGCGCAACTGCAACATCGACCCCGAGGTCTATTCCGGCATCGCCTTCGGCATCGGCATCGAGCGCATCGCCATGCTCAAGTACGGCATCAACAACATCGGCCTGATGTTCGAGAACGATCTGCGGTTCCTCGGGCAGTTCCACGAATAAGAGGGAGGAGCAAGTGATATGAAAGTACCTTTCAGCTGGCTGAAAGAGCTGGTGGATATCGATATCAGCGCGCAGGAACTGGAGGAGAAGCTGTTCTCCTGCGGCTTTGAGGTGGAAGAGCGCGCCGACCTTGCCGCCGGCATCCACAAGGTGGTGGTGGGCGTCATCCCCGCCATTGAAAAGCAGGAGGGCACCCACCTGAGCCGCTGCGTCGTCGACTGCGGCGACTACGGCCACGACATCCGCATCACCACCGGCGCGCCCAACATCTTTGTGGGGGCGCACGTGCCCGCCGCGCTGGACGGCGCGACGCTGCCCGGCGGCATCAGCATCCACAAGCGCATGATGCAGGGCTTTGAGTCGAACGGCATGCTCTGCTCGGGCGAAGAGCTGGGCCTGAACGAGGACCTGTACCCCGGCGCGGGCGTGTACGGTCTGCTGATCCTGCCGGAGGACAGCGCCCCCGGCGCGGACATCTGCCCGCTGGTGGGCCTGGACGACTCGATCTTCGACATCTCCATCACCGCCAACCGCCCCGACTGCCAGTCCATCCTGGGCATCGCCCGGGAGGTGGCGGCCGTGCTGCACAAGCCCCTGCACCTGCCCGCGATGGACTACCAGCCCGTCTGCGAGCCGGACGCGCCCATCTCGGTGACGGTGGAAGCGCCGGACCTCTGCCCGCGCTACATGGCCCACTATGTGCGCAACATCCGCATGGGCGAAAGCCCCCGCTGGCTGAAGCGGCACCTGGCGCTGTGCGGCCTGCGCTCGATCAGCAACGTGGTGGATATCACCAACCACACCCTGCTGGAGATGGGCCAGCCCATGCACGCCTTCGACCTGGACAAGGTGGCCGGCCGCTGCATCGACGTGCGCCGCGCCCGCCCCGGCGAGAAGATCGTCACCCTGGACGAGAAGGAGTTCACCCTCACGGAAAACAACCTCGTCATCTGCGACGCCGAAAAGCCGGTGGCCCTGGCGGGCGTGATGGGCGGCGCCAACTCCGGCATGGACGACAAGACCCACAGCCTGCTGTTCGAGTGCGCCACCTTCGCGCGCGACTCGGTGCGCAAGACCAGCCGCGCCCTGGGCCAGTCCAGCGATTCCTCCGCGCGCTATGAGAAGGGTGTGGACTTCCACTCGCCCCAGCTGGGCCTGGCCCGCGCGCTGCACCTGATCCAGCAGCTGGACTGCGGCGACATCACCACCCTGGGCTTTGACTGCACCGACGGCCGCTCCACGGCGCGCAAGGTGATCGCCACCACCCCCGCGAAGATCTGCGCGGTGCTGGGCATCGACGTGCCCGCGCAGGAGATGATCGATATCCTCACCCGGCTGGAGTTCACCGTCGACGTGGACGAGGCCGGCGCATGGCAGGTCAGCGTCCCGCCCTACCGCGAGGACGTGGAGGGCTACCCCGACCTGGCCGAGGAGGTCATCCGCGAGTACGGCTACGACCACATCGTGCCCACCTTCCTGAAGACGGCGGCCGTCACCAACGGCGGCCTGAACGGCGAGCAGCAGCGCGCGCTCAAGGTCAAGCGCCTGCTGGCCGGGCAGGGCTTCTACGAGGCGCCGACCCTGGCCTTCTACGCCCCGGCGGAACTGGATATGCTGCACATCCCGGCGGAGGACCCCGCCCGCAAGGCCATCCGCATCCTCAACCCCATCAGCGAGAACCTGTCCATCATGCGCACGCTGCTGGCCCCCTCGATGCTGAAGGTCATCGTCGACAACCTGAAAAAGGGCAACGGCGCGGGCCGCCTGTTCGAGCTGGCCCCCGTCTACCTGCCCAAGAGCCTGCCCCTGACCGAGCGCCCCGACGAGCGCCAGACCCTCTGCCTGGGCGTCTTCGGCCCCGGGGAGGACTTCTTCACCGTCAAGGGCGCGCTGGAGGCGCTGGCCGCCTCGCTGGGCCTGGCCTTTACCTATGAGCGCGAGGCCGGCACCCCCTGGCTGCACCCGGGCATCGCGGCGTCGGTCTGGTGCAAGGGCAAGCGCCTGGGCGTCTTCGGCAAGCTGTCCAACGAGATCAACGCCGAGCTGAAGATCGCCAAAGACGAGAAGGAGAACCAGAACATCTACCTGGCCGAGCTGGATTACGAGGCGCTGTCCGCCTGTGTCGAGGGCGAGCTGCACTACCAGCCCATCAGCCCCTTTGCGCCCGTCAAGCGCGACCTGGCCCTGGTCTGCGACGAGGCCGTCACCTGCGGCGCCATCGAGGACTGCATCCGCCAGGCCAGCCCGCTGGTCACCGGCGTGGCCCTCTTCGACGTCTACCGCGGCAAGAACCTGGGCGAGGGCAAGAAGAGCATGGCCTTCTCGCTGGTACTGGCCGACCCCAAGGCGGAACTGGACGCCGAACAGGTCGAGCGCGCCGTGAAGAAGATCCTGGGCAACCTCAAGTATAAACTGAACATCGAGATCCGCTGAGAAGCGGATTGCCGGGCCGTCTGTACGCACGCCGTACAGGCGGCCTTTTTGCTGCCCGGAACAGGGCGGGGGGGAAGTAAAAAGAAACGAAGAAAATGGTAAAAGAACCCTTGACAAACGCCGCAAAGTGTAGTATTATAATTTAGCGCTCCACGGAGCGGCCCACAAAACCAAAGGCGAGCACAAAACACTTCGAAAAAAGTGCTTGACAAGCCGGCGGCGCTGTGGTAAAATAAGCGGGTCGCCGGTCAGACGGCTGGCGGGCACAGGACCTTGAAAATTGAACAATATCGAATACTTGTAACGGAACCTTTTTACAGTGTTTTGGAACACTTGAAAATTCCAAAGAAGTAATTCACAGGACGCAAGCGATT
>CALXGZ010000025.1 GCA_944387975.1 uncultured Faecalibacterium sp. | reverse complement strand
CAGGACACCTGCGTCTCCCGCACCTCGGTCAAGTGGGGCATCCCCGTCCCCTTCGACCCCAAGCACACCATGTACGTCTGGGTCGACGCCCTCAGCAACTATATCTCGGCCCTGGGCTACGGCAACGGCGCTTACCACGATTACGACAAGTTCTGGCCGGCGGACCTGCACATGGTGGGCAAGGAGATCCTGCGCTTCCACACCATCCTGTGGCCGGCCATGCTGATGGCCCTGGACCTGCCGCTGCCCAAGCGCGTGTTCGGCCACGGCTGGCTGCTGATGAACGGCGGCAAGATGTCCAAGTCCGTGGGCAACGTCGTCGACCAGGTCATCCTCTGCGACCGCTACGGCGTCGACGCCATCCGCTATTTCCTGCTGCGGGAGATCCCCTTCGGCAACGACGGCATGTTCACCAACGAGGCGCTGATCAACCGCATCAACAGCGACCTGGCCAACGACCTGGGCAACCTGCTCAGCCGCACCGTGGCCATGTGTGAAAAGTACTTCGGCGGCACCGTCGCGCGCGCGGCCGGGGCCGAGGCCATCGACGCCGGGCTGGAGCAGATGATCGACGCCCTGCCCGCCAAGGTGGCCGCCTGCATGGACAGCCTGACCATCCCCCAGGCCCTGGCCGAGATCTTCGCCGTCGTGCAGCGCGCCAACAAGTATATCGACGAGACCGCGCCCTGGGCCCTGGCCAAGGACGAGGCCAACAAGCCCCGGCTCGAGGCCGTCCTCTACCACCTGTGCGAGGCGCTGCGCGTGTCGGCCATCCTGCTGAACGCCTATCTGCCCAGCACCGCGCCCAAGATGATGGCGCAGCTGGGCCTGGACGAAGCCGCCCTGCGCCTGGACGAGGCCGCCTACGGCAAGCAGGCCGCCTACACCGTGCACAAGGGCGAGGCCCTGTTCCCCCGCATCGACGTGGCCAAGGAGATCGCCCACCTGAAGGCCGAGGACGAGAAGCGCCGCGCCGAGGCCCTGGCCGCCCAGAAGGCGAAGGAGGAGGCCGAAGCCAAGGCCGCCGCCCCCGCCGCGCCGGCCGAACCGATCGAGCATGAGGCCGAGATCAGCTTCGACGACTTCTGCAAGGTGGAGCTGCGCGTGGCCGAGGTGCGCGCCTGCGAGACGCTGAAGGAGAGCAAGAAGCTGCTGCACCTGACCGTCTTTGACGGCGAGCGGGAGCGCTGCATCCTCTCCGGCATCGCCAAGTGGTATAAGCCCGAGGACCTTTTGGGCAAAAAGGTGGGCATCGTGGCGAACCTCGCCCCCCGCCCCATGCTCAAGGGCAAGTACACCAGCGAGGGCATGATCGTCGCGGCCGACACCGCCGACGGCGGCTGCGCCATCGCCTTCTACCCCGACGGCGCCGTGCCCGGCAGCCGCATCCACTGAGGGGCCCGCATGAGCGTCTATCCTTCCGCCGGGCCCATCTTCGACACCCACGCCCACTATTCCTCCGGGGCCTTCAACGCCGACCGCTATGCCGTTTTGGACAGCCTGCCCGCCAAAGGCGTGGTGGGCGTGTGCGAGCAGGCCACCCACTCGGGGGACGCCCCCCGCTGTTTGGAGCTGGCCCACCGCTACCCCTGGGTGTGGGCGGCCGTCGGCATCCACCCCGAAAGCCTGTTGCCCGCCGACAAGTGCGGCTCCGCGCCGCCCGCGCCCACCGTCGCGGTGTACGGCGGGGACTGGGCCGCCGAGATGCGCGCCCTCGCGCCCTATTACGACGACCCCAAGGTGGTGGCCGTGGGCGAATGCGGCCTCGACTACCACTGGCCGGTGCCAAAGGACGCGCAGCTGGCCCTCTTCGAGGCCGAGCTCCGCCTGGCCCTCGAGCTGGATAAGCCCATCGTCGTGCACGACCGCGAGGCCCACGCCGACGTCTACACCCTGCTTAAAAAGTACCGGCCCCGCGGCATCCTGCACTGCTATTCGGGCAGCGCCGAGGACGCCTTGTGGCTGGCAAAGCAGGGCATGCTGCTGGGCTTTGGGGGCGCGTGCACCTTCAAGGGGGCCAAGCGCGCGGGCAAAGTCATCGACGCGCTGCCCCTTGAGGCGCTGCTGCTGGAGACAGACTGCCCCTACATGGCCCCGGAGCCTGTGCGCGGCAGCCGCTGCGACAGCTCGCTGATCGCCTATGTGGGCGAGTACATCGCCCAGCGCAAGGGCCTACCGGCCGACGCCGTCTTTGCGCAGACCGCCGCCAACGCCCGCCGGGTGTTCGGCCTGGAATAAGCCTCACCAGCCCACGGCCGCGCCAAGGCGGCCGCCGGTGATATTATCTGATACAGACAAAAGGAGAATCTCTTATGAAAGCTCGTATCCCGCAGCACCGCGAATTCATCATCAACTTCCCCGACAGCGTCGACCAGGCCAAGGCCAGCGAAGGCTGGAACAAGCTGACCCAGATCGTCGAGGACTACAAGAAGGCCCACAACGGCGCTTCCGTCTACGCCCCCACCTTCATCGAGGACTGCGAGCCCGCCGTCAAGAAGCTGCAGGAGGAGTACGGCTTCGAGTACACCATCGAGTACGTGAAGTAAAACCTTTCCCGGCACAATAATACCCCGGTGAGCCAGGCACTTGCTGCTTTGCTCACCGGGGTGTTTTTTATTTGCTCTACTTTTTACTCTACTTTGCTCAGCAGGATGCGGTCGTTGTCCAGCTCCTCGCCGGCGCGCTGGCGGAAGCGCTCCAGCAGGTCGTCCACGGTCATCCGGCTGCGCTCCTCGCCGCGGACGTCGAAGACGATCTTGCCGGCGTTCATCATCAGGGTACGGTTGCCCAGCTCCAGCGCCTGGCGCATGTTATGGGTGACCATCAGACAGGTGATGCCCTGGCTGGCCACGATCTGCTTGGTCATTTCCAGCACCTTGTCGGCGGTGGCCGGGTCAAGCGCGGCGGTGTGCTCGTCCAGCAACAGCAGCTTGGGCGTCACGAGGGTGGCCATCAGCAGCGTCAGCGCCTGGCGCTGGCCGCCCGACAGCAGGCCCACAGGCTGCTTCATGCGGTCCTCCAGGCCCATGCCCAGCTGGGCCAGACGCTCGCGGAACAGCTCCTTGTCCTTGCGGGAGATGCGGGAGAAGTAGGCCCGCTGGGCCGTGCCCGCCCGCAGGTAGGCCAGGGCCAGGTTCTCCTCGATGGTCATGTTGGGGGCGGTGCCCTTGAGCGGGTCCTGGAAGAGGTGCCCGATCACCTTGCTGCGCTTGAACTCCGGGGTAAAGGTGATGTCCTCGCCGCCCAGCAGCACGCAGCCCTCGTCGGCGATGAAGCCGCCGGTGATGGCGTTGAACAGGGTGGATTTGCCCGCGCCGTTCGAGCCCACGATGGTGGCGAAGTCGCCCTGCTCCAGCGCCAGGTCGACGCCGTCCAGGGCCACCTTCTCGTTGACGGTGCCGGGGTTGAAGGTCTTGCGGACCCCCTTCATCTCAAGCATCAGCATCAGGCCGCCTCCTTTTTGCCGTGGGTCCTGGCGTGGCGGAGGCGGGCCTCCTGCTTGCGCTTTTCAAAGGCCAGCTTCTGGCGGACGGCGGGCATCGAGATGGCCACCGCCACGATCAGCGCCGAGACCAGCTTCATGGCCGCGGCCGGCACGTTGAAGCGCAGCGCCACCGCCACGATGAAGCGGTACAGGCAGCTGCCGAAGACGACGCCCCCCACCCGCAGCACCATCGAGCGGCGGCCCAGCAGCGTCTCGCCGATGATCAGCGAGGCCAGGGCGATGGTCACCATGCCGGTGCCCACGTTGATGTCGCAGCTCTTCTGGTACTGGGCCAGCAGCGCGCCCGACAGGGCCGTCAGGCTGCCGGAGATGCACAGGCCCACCATGATGGTGTAGCCGGGGTCGATGCTGGAGGCGCGGACCATCGCGGCGTTGTCGCCGGTGGCCCGGATGGACAGGCCCAGCCGCGTGCCGAGGAAGCGCACCATCAGCACGCAGGCAACGCCGATGACCAGCGCCGCCAGCAAAAGCTGGTACCAGCTGCCGGCGAAGGCCAGGCCCTCCTTCGCGAGGGAAAAGACCGTGTCCACCCGCACCAGGCTCATGTTGGAGGAAAAGCCCATCACCGCCAGGTTGACGGTGTACAGGCCGGTGTTGACGATGATGCCGGCCATGATGCTCTCGACGCCGAGGCGCGTCTGCAAAAAGGCGGTGATGAAGCCGGACAGCACCCCCGCCGCCATCGCGGCGAAGAGGGCCAGCACCGGGTGGCCCAGCACGGCCACCTGGCAGCAGACCGCGCAGCCCAGGGTGAAGCAGCCGTCGGTGGACAGGTCGGCGATGTTCAAAATGGAATAGCTCAAAAACAGCGCCAGCGCCACCAGCGCATAGATGCAGCCCAGCTCCAGGGCGGACTGCAATACATTGATCGAAAAAATACTAGCCAGCATGAAATTCCCTCACGAACGCATTTTTTGAATCGGCCCGGCCCAAACCGGCGCTTACTCGAACTCTTCGGCCGTGACCAGCTCTTCGATGCCGGTGCAGTAGGGCTCGAAGGCCGCCTTCACCGTCTCGAGGTCGAGGCCGAGGGCCGCGCAGGTCTCGGTGTTGATGGTGGCGGTGCCGTTGTCGAAGGTGCGGTAGGGCATATCCGCGATGCTCTTGCCGTCGCACAGCAGCTCCACCACCATGTCGGCGGTGGCCTCGCCCAGCTGCACGTAGTCCACGCCGTAGCCGAGGAACGCGCCGTTGAGCGCGAAGCTGTCCGCGCCGGTGAAGTGCTGGATGCCCGCCTCGATCATCGTCTCGTAAATGGCCAGCTCCGCGGTCATGATGGTGTTGTCGGTCGGGGTAAAGACCACCTTGACCCCGGACGCCGCCAGCGCCTCGACGGCCATTTGCACCTCGGCGGTGTTGGTGCCGTTCTTTTCAATGTAGCCGATGCCGTGTTCATCGCAGAAGGCCTTGGCGTCCGCGATGGCCTGCGTGGAGGAATCCTGCCCCAGGTCGTACAGCAGGCCCAGCTGGTCGAGGTCGGGGTTGATGGAGAGGATCAGGTTCATGATGGCCTCGGTGTCCAGCGCGTCGGAGGTGCCGGTGATGTTCGGCAGCCCGTCGAAGCCCGCGCCCACCGGGTCGGTGACCGCCGAGTAGATGACGGGGATGTCGGTATCCTCGACGGCGGCCAGCATCGTGGAGGCCGAGGGCGTGGCCACCGCCACGATGACGTCCACATCGTCGGCGACGAGGTCCGCGCCGATCTGGTTCAGGTTGGACTGGTCGGCCTGGGCGTTGGCGTAGTAGTCGGCATAGTTGAAGGTGACGCCGCGCTCGGCGCCCACTTCGTCCAGCCGCGCCTCGAGGGAGGCGACGATCTGGTTGAGGGAGGCGTCGTCCACGTAGTTGACGACGCCCACCTTATAGACCGTACCGCCGGCCTCGCCCGCGCCCGCGGCGGCGGAAGAAGCCGAAGAGGACGAAGAGGCCGAAGCGCAGCCGGCCAGCGCCAGCGCGGAGCAGGCGGCCGCGCCCAGGGCGGCGGCCTTCAGGAAGCTGCGGCGGGAGATCATCTGCGTGCGTTTCATAGGGTCAAGCTCCTTTCTTGTGTGGGCGGGGCAAAGGCAAAGGCCCGCCCCGCCTTTGCTGCGGAACGGGCCCTAATAACAAAACGACCCGTCCCTGTGTTTTGCCACAAGGACAGGATCGATACGATCGATTCTGCGGTGCCACCTTGTTTGCCCTGCTTCTTTGCAAGGCCCCTCACGGGGAGCCAACACTCCCCTGCCCTGTAACGGGAGACACCCGTCCTGAGCTACTGAGGGGGGTTGCGTCCCTTTCGGTCCGTCCCGTCCGGCCTGCCGTGCAGTCCCCTGCGCGGCCGCCCTCCGGCCCCCGTTCGCCCGGCCCTCGGCGACCCATAACCGCTGCACAGCGCCGCCCGTTCCCACCATACCGGGCTCTCTGAAGGGGCTTGTCGCAGGGTCTCTTTCGCCTCATCGGTTTGATTGCATTATACACTTTACCGCCGTAAAGTCAAGATATATCTTTTCACTCGTCAGTATATTCAGGTGAATCCGGTTCACAGATG
>CALXGZ010000024.1 GCA_944387975.1 uncultured Faecalibacterium sp. | reverse complement strand
GAACTGGAGACCTCATCCTTACCAAGGATGCGCTCTACCAACTGAGCTATAGCAGCAGGACTGCGGGATGTATTATAGCATACTCCGCGCAGCTTTGCAAGAGGGAATTTCCGATTTTTTTCAGTTTTTGCCGTTTTTCGCGGCCGGGGGCAGCGGGGCGGCGCCCTCGGGGGCTACCTCCAGCGAGGCCTGCATCCGCTTGTCCCGCCGGTAGGCGGTGGGGGTCTGGCCGGTGGCGCTCTTGAACATCTTGGTAAAGTAGTTCACGTCCAGGATACCCACCTCCTCGGCCACCGTCGCGACGCGGGCGTTGGTGGTCAGCAGCAGCTGGGCCGCGCGCTCCATGCGGCGGCTGCTGATGTAGTCCGTCAGGGTCTGGCCGGTCTCCTGCTTGAAGACGTTGGACAGGTAGCTGGGGCTGATGTAGCACTGCGCCGCCAGCGTCTTGAGGGACAGCGCCGCGTCCAGGTGCAGGTTGATCTCGTTGATCACCTTCTGGATCAGGGGGCTGTACTGCCGCAGCGAGTACTGCTGCACGTAGCGGCAATATTCCTTCACCATGCGGACGCGCAGCCGCCTGCCCTCCTCCACGCTGCCCAGCGTCTCCAGCTCGAGGGCGAAGCGCGCCGAGATGTGGTCCAGGTAATACGGGTGGACGCTGGCCTGCTCGATGGCTTTGCGGAACAGGCTGTTCAGGATGATGGTGTAGTTCTTGAACTCGCGCAGCGGGCTGCGCAGCCGGGGCGCCAGCTGGAACTGATGGAAGTTCTCGTACGCCGCCAGCGCCGCCGCGGTGTCCCCTTTCCGCACCGCCTCCAGCATCTTGTTCTCGGCGGCGTAGCGCTCGGCGATCAATTCGGCGGGCAGCCTTTCGGTGAAGGACGACTCCCGGAAGCTCTCGAGGCTGGGGCGGAAGTGCAGGGGCATGAACTCCCGCCATTCGGCCGTTTTCAGCTCGCCCTCCGGGAAGGCCAGGGAGATCACCGCAAACAGCGCCGTCTTGATCGAGTTGTCCTCCAGCTGCCGCACGCGGTTATAATACTCTTCGACCACCCTCTGGGCCTTTTCGTCCAGGTACTTTTCGCACCACTTCACCGACTCTTCCGAGCGCGGGCCGTCCGCCCAGGGCCCCAGGCAGTACAGCGTGTCCTTTTCGTCCGGCGCAAGGAACAGCGCGAAGCGCAGCTCGAACACCCCCTGCGCGAACACCAGCGTCTTTTTCGGCGTCTGCTCCAGCAGCTGCCGCCCAAAGCCCTGCCAGTCGAACTCGGCGTCCAGCGCGCGGCGCAAGCCGTAGTCAAAATTCTCGATCCCTTCAAAGGGCGGGGTCACCCTGGTCAGGCCGACGTTCATCGCCCCGGCAATTTTTTCCAGCACACGGCTGATCTCCACTCTCAAAATGCGTCACCTCTGCCTTGTCGCTCTGCGCTTATTCCAAAGCCGCCTGTTTTTACAACTTTCCTGCTTTTGATTATAACACAAATTTTGCGCCGGGGAAAGCCGCCCCCGCGCCGCCGGGGCGAATTTCACAGCTTGCGCGCCCCGATTTTACCCCATATTCCACGGTTTCTTTGCCCAAAAGCGCGCAAAATCAGGCAGAACGAAAAAATTGTACGGATTCAGCGCAAAATACTCTCTTTCCATCCGGGGCGCGTTGTGCGATAATAAAAACGATCATGGGACCTTGTATCCCGCCTGCATCCGCTTTGAGAAGGAGGAAGCCCTCATGGCAAAAAAAGCATCCGACAACCGGAAATATTACCATAACCCGAACGGCCCCACCATCGGCACGGTCTCGCGCCGCGTCATCGAACAGGACGGCCTGACCGTCAAGGACATCGACGCCAGCGGCGAGGTGAGCGCCGTCAACGACTGGCGCCTGTCGCCGGCCGAGCGCGCCGCCGCCTACGTCAAGGTCCTGACCACGGAGGAGAAGATCGCGCAGCTGTTCATCTCCGACTGGCGCATGGGCCCCGCCTGCCCCGCCGCGAACCACACCGTCGTGCCCGACGAGTCGGGCGTTCTGGACGACGCCGAGTTCAACGGCAAGACCATCTTTGGCGAGCAGCGCCTGCCCGGCACCACCACCCTGATCAAGGAGTGGTTCAACCGGCACCTGATTTTGCGGGCCAGCCCCTCCCCCGCCGATATGGCCGACTGGCTCAACCAGCTGCACGCCGTCGCCGAGGAGTGCGAGCACTTCGTCCCGGTGCAGGCGGCCTCCAACTCCCGCAACGAGAACGGCGAGGTCGTCTTCGGCATGAACGACGCCTCCGGCGTCTTCGCCACCTGGCCCGGCACGCTGGGCATCGCGGCGGCCGTCCTGGGCGAGGACGGCGACACCGCCCTGATCGACAAGTTCGCCGACTGCATCCGGCGCGAGTGGGCCGCCTGCGGCCTGCGCAAGGGCCACATGTACATGGCCGACTGCGTCAGCGACCCGCGCTGGCAGCGCACCTTCGGCACCTTCGGCGAAGACCCCGCCCTCATTGAGGAGATCTTTGCGCATCTGATCCCCGGCATCCAGGGCGGCCCCGACGGCGTCACCCCGGACGGCGTCTCGATGACGGTCAAGCATTTCCCCGGCGGCGGCGCGCGCGAAAACGGCTTTGACCCCCACTACGCCGCCGGCCAGTGGAACGTCTATGCCACCGAGGGCTCTCTGCAAAGATACCACATCCCCACCTTCCGCCCCGCCGTCAAGTACCATGCGGCCTCCATCATGCCCTACTACTCCAAGCCGGCAGCCGAAAAGAGCGCCGCCCAGACCGACTGCGCGGGCAGCCCCCTGCGGATGGACCCCTACGGCTTTGCCTACAACAAGGTCTTTATCGACGGCATCCTGCGCGGGCAGATGGGCTTTGACGGCTACATCAACTCGGACACCGGCATCACCCACAACATGA